>DASUVX010000091.1:0-17407 GCA_036378735.1 Pseudonocardiaceae bacterium
CGGCAATCGGTCGAGGAAATCGCCATCGCAGGCACCTCGACCAGGCTCACAGCCCGGTCAGGCAGGTGCTTGCCATCGAGGTGGAACCCGGGGCGGGTCACTCCGACCAGATGAGCAAGGTCGAACAGTTCGTCGACCCGCTTCCAGGACAGAATCTGCGCCAGCGCGTCAGCACCCGTGATGAAGTACAGCTCGTGGTCGGGAAACTGGGCGCGTAGGTCGGTCAAGGTGTCGACGGTGACCGTCGGAGTGTGGCGGTCGATATCCACCCGGCTGGTGGAGAACCGGGGATTGGACGCGGTGGCGATGACTGTCATCAGGTATCGGTCTTCGGCCTGACTGACCTTGCGCTCGTTTTTCTGCCACGGGATCCCGGTGGGCACGAACACCACCTCTTCCAGCCCGAACCGGGCCTGCACCTCGCTGGCGGCCACGAGATGACCATGATGGATGGGGTCGAAGGTTCCCCCCATGACCCCGAGTCGCCGGCCGGACATGGGCGCAGCCTAGGCGAGCCGTTCGGTGATCGGCTCCACCGGAGATAAGCTGACCGTTCGGCTGCTTTCGAGTTGGCCTGCCTTCAGTACACAACTAACTTCAGTACACAACTAACTTCGGTACATAACTAACTTCGGTGCGCAACCGGCGGTAGGGACAGTCGTGGCGAGCAGAAGTCTCAGCGAGATCTCATCCAGAGAACTCGCGCTCATCGATGCGTTGGGATCTGGCTGCGTGGTCGAGTGCAGCAAACTTACCGTCGAGCAGCTGGCTGCCACGGATAATCCGCGGTACAGCGTCCGCGCCGAGTTGCTGCGGGAGCTGGTGCTGGGGCGCAGCGGCGAGCCCCTCGATCCATTGGGTGTGCGCCTGCACGGTGCCCGGATCACCGGAACGCTCGACCTCACCCACGTTCCGGCCACGGTGGGCATTGAGCTGCGTAACTGCTTTTTCGAGCACACCGTGTTTCTCGTCAGCGCCCGTTTGCCCTGGTTGACTCTGGCGGGTTCGCATATGTCGGTCCTGGATGGCGACGGTCTCCACGTCGACGGTGATGTGCTGCTCGGTGACGGTTTCACGGCCGTCGGGGAGGACGACTACGGAGCGGTACGCCTGCTGGGTGCTCGCATCAAAGGCCAACTCAACTTCAACGGCGCAAGGCTGAGCAACGAGGCCGGACCCGCACTCATCGGCGATGGGCTAGACGTGGATGGTGACGTCTTCGGCGGCGGATTCATCGCCACCGGGGTGGGCGAGCTCGGTGCCGTACGGCTACCTGGCGCGCGCGTCACTGGTCAGCTCAATCTCAACGGTGCCGAGCTGACCAACCAGGCCGGACCCGCCCTGATCGCCGACGGGCTGCACGTGGCGGGTGGACTGGTGCTCGCCGAAGGGTTCACCGCCACCGGACACTACGAGCGCGGCGCGGTGCGGCTGCCCGGTGCACACATCAGCGGCCAACTGAACCTGGATGGCGCGACGCTGATCAACCCTGCCGGCCCGGCACTCATTGGGGACCATCTCGACGTGTCCGGCGGAGTGTTTCTCGACGGGTTCACCGCCATCGGGCACGGCCAGGACAGTGTGCTGCGGCTACCGGACGCACATATCAGCGGGCAGCTCAATCTGGACGGCGCCGAACTGACCAACGCGGCCGGACCCGCCTTCATCGGCGACCATCTCCGCGTCGACAGCGACATGTTCGCCGAGGGATTCATCGCCACCGGGCACTGCCCGGACAGTGCCGTGCGGCTCGCAGACGCCCATATCAGCGGTCAGCTCAACCTCAGCAACGCCAAGCTGACCAACCAAGCCGGGCGTGCCCTCATCGGCGACCATCTGCAGATCGACAGCGACATGTTCGCCGAGCGGCTGATCGCCACCGGGCACTGCCCAGATGGCGCCGTGCGGCTCGCAGATGCCCGCGTCAGCGGTCAACTCAACTTCAGCCACGCGAAACTGACCAACCCGGCGGGACCGGTCCTCGACCTGGAGGACGCCGCAGCCAAGCATCTGTTCCTACCCGCCCAGGTGATCTGTCCACAAGGCGCTACCGATAGGTCCGGCTGCGACGGGGCAGCGCATCGGCTCGCGCTGTCCGGGCTGGCCTACACATCGCTGCACGGGGTTGACTGGCACGAGTGGCTGCACCTGATCACCCACCACACACGTGATTACCAACCCCAGCCCTACCAGCAACTTGTCGCCGCGCTGCGGGCCAGCGGCCAGGAATCCACCGCACGGGAAGTTCTCATCGCACAGCAGCGGGATCGCTACCACCGCGGCGAACTCGGTAGCCGGCTGCGCAAGATCGCTCACCGGCTGTGGGGAGCGCTGGCCGGCTACGGCTACCGCAGCAGCCGCGCCGTCTTCGCCCTGCTGCTGGTGCTGGTGATCGCGGCAGGGCTGGGTGTTGCCGCCGGGCACACCCCGACCGGCCCGGGGCGGTTCGTCACCGCGCACACCAGCCTGGCCCGAGATCCCAACTCGCCGTGCTCGATGGTGGAACAGGTCGGGGTGGGTATCGATCGCAGCCTGCCACTAGCCCCGGTAGCGATCGGCAATCGTTGCGATTTCGACACCGCCAGTCCCGTCGGGCAAGCGTTCACCGTGGTCACCTGGTTGCTGCAGGCTGTGGTCTGGACGCTGGCCGCGCTGGCAATTGCCGGCTATCTCGATCTCATTCGGAAGACCAGTCCATCGGGATGACGACGAACTGCCGCAGGTACAGATCAGCAAACGTCACAGGGCCACGCGGCCCAGGTACCCGGTCGACGTTGATGCCTGTCTCGGGAACCCGCCGTAGCTTGAAGCCGTCGAGCAGGCGCGTGCTGGCGTTCCAGAACGCTCCGGTGCCGACGTAGCTGTCCAGGAACTCGTCGGCGGCGGACTTGTCCCTGGTGACGATCGTCGCGGCCAGGCCGGAGGTTTCCTGGTTGGCCAGCTGCGCCGCATGCCGCGGACCGGTGACCCGGCTGACCGTCAGCGTCGCCTCCCGGCCGGTGTCCAGCGCCCATTCGTGCCCGAGCGAGTGCTGGTGAGGTGGCAACGACAGCGCGATCCCACGCTGCCGGACGGCTGCGAGCAGCGCGTCGTACAACTCATCCGGCGTGCCATCAGCGACCAGCAACAGGTTGACCCGGTTGCAGACTCCCAGCCGGTCCAGACCGGCCACCAGCAGGTCAACAGCGAGCCCGGCATCTGCGGCGGAGTCGATATACAGCACGCCACCGCCGTCAGCATGGGCGAGGACCCGCACTCCATGGCGGGCTCCTTCCGCGGCCAGCATGCGGGTGGTCTGCCCGCTGCCCCGCACGATGACCAGCGGAATCAACTCAGGTTGCTGGACCAGAGCAACGGCACTGTCCCGGCTCGGATCGGGAATCAACTGCACCGCTGCAGGATCCAGCCCGGTGTCGGCCAGCGCCGGCGCGATCACGTTTTCGGTGAGCGCCAGCGCGGATCGCAGCGCCGCCGATCCGGTCCGCAGCACCCCGGCGTTGCGAGATTTCACCAGCTGGGAGGCGACATCGACGGTGACGTTCGGGCGCGCCTCGAAGGTGGCGCCCACCACCCCGACCGGGCGGCGGCGCTCGATGAGCCGCAACCTGTCTGGCCGATCTTCCAGTACCAGGTCCCGCGGCGGGAACGGCACACGAGCGAGGAGGGTCAGCTGGCCGGCCATATCGGTCAGCCGCGCCTCGCCCAGGCGCAGCCGGTCGATCAGCGCCTGGGTCATCCCGGACTGCTCGGCGGCCGTGATGTCGGCGGCGTTGGCGGCAAGCACCTCCGTGGCGGAGGCGGTCAGCCGCCGGGCCATGGCGTCCAGCGCAGCGTTGATCACCTCGTCGGACGCGGTGGCCAAGGCAGGCGCGGCACGCTGCGCTCGCTGCGCGCACGCAGCGACGACATCAGCCCCGGTACCGGACGCTCGGGCGTCGGAATCCACTCGCAGCTGCACGACGCCCCACCCTACCGCCCCCGTGTCGCGCCCCCGTGCTCGGTGTGTCGCGCCCCCCTGCCCCGTGTGTCGTGCCCTGGTGCGCATCGATCACGTGACCGCGGTAAAGGTAATGCTCGGCGAATGGCTGAGCTGGATCGTGGATGCCCGTGGCGGTCTTTGAAGCAGCGCATCTCGACGGTGTTCTGAGTTTGTGCAGGGCGGAGGGCTGGCCGACCCTCCCGGCTGATCGAGACCGGGCTCTGCGCGTGCTGCTTGCACCTGGGACGGCCACCGTCGTGGTGCTAGGTACCGATGGCGAAGTCGTTGGTTTCGCTCATGCGCTCAGTAACGGCTTGACGGCTTACCTCGCCGAGCTCGTCGTAGCGGCGGAGCACCGCGGTCGCGGCGTCGCACGGAGACTGGTCGCTGAGATCTTCAATCGGTCGGGCGTCACCCGCCTGGATCTCATCAGCACTGACGCCGCCGAAGGCTTTTACGAAACCCTGGCACACCGCCGTTATGCCGGCTTTCGCATCTATCCATTGGCAACGCCGTAGAGCGCGACGATGCGGTCCCCACACGGGGTGGCGAAGTAGCGGATGAACCCAGCTCAAAACGGTGTGTCGTGCACGTAGGCCTTTCTGGTCCGCTGATGGCGCGTTGCGCACCGGGGTGGGCAGGGCAGCAGGACGGTCCCGACCTACGATGATCTTCCAGCGCACGACACACCGAGCACAGGGACGCGACACGGCGGGCATGGGGACGCGACACGCGGGGACGGGGTTAGACGGGGACGAGGTCGTCGGCGTGTACGACCTCGCGCCGCAGTTCTGGGGGCAGATCACGGGTGGAGCGGCCGATCAATTCGGGCAGTTCCGCAGCATCGAAGCCGACCATTCCGCGGGCGACCACGTCCCCCCGCCCGTCGACCAGTTCCACCACATCGCCGGCCTCGAAGTCACCCTCGACGCCGGTGATGCCCGCAGCGAGCAGCGAACGCCGACGGTGCACCACCGCGCTCACCGCCCCATCGTCGAGCTGGAGCCGGCCGGCCGCACCTGCGGCATGACGTAGCCAGAACCGGCGAGCCGATAGCCGCGCTCCGGTAGGCGCGAAAGCGGTGCCGCAATCAGCCTGTCCCAAGGCACGCTCGACTTGCGTCGCCGCGGCCAGCAGCACCGGTACCCCAGCTCGGGACGCCAGCGTTGCGGCATCGAGCTTGGAGACCATCCCACCGGTACCCAGGTTGCCGCCGGTGCCGACCTGTACGCCGCGCAGATCAGCCGGCCCCCTCACCTCCGCGACCAGGCGCGCCTCGCCAAGCCGGGGGTCACTGTCGTACAGCCCGTCAACGTCGGAGAGCAACACCAGCGCATCGGCCCCCACCAGGTGCGCCACCAGGGCGGCCAGCCGGTCGTTGTCGCCGAACCGGATCTCGTCGGTGACCACGGTGTCGTTCTCGTTCACCACTGGTACCACGCCAAGGCCGCGTAACCGGGCGAAGGTGCGCTGCGCGTTGCGGTAGTGCGCGCGGCGGACCATGTCGTCAGACGTCAGCAGCACCTGCCCCACAGTGCGGCCGTATCGGGCCCAGGATTCGGCATAAGCGTGCCCCAGCGCCAGCTGCCCGACGCTGGCGGCGGCCTGCTGGGTGGCCAGGTCCCGGGGCCGGCTACGCAAACCCAACGGTGCCAGCCCGGCGGCGATGGCCCCCGAGGACACCAGGATCAGCTGGGTTCCGGTCGAGACGCGGCGAGCGAACGCATCCACCAAGGTGTCCAGTCTGGTCCGGTCCAGGCCGCCGGCCGCGGTGGTGAGCGACGACGAGCCGACCTTGACCACCAGGTACCGGGCCTGCGCCACGGCCTGCCGGGTGGAGCTCACATCGGCTCGCCCTCATCATCGCCACTCGGTTCCCGCCGCGCGCGCCGGGCGGCCTTGCGCTGCGCCGCGCTGGTGCGCTCGTCGCGATCCAACCGCCAGTCGGTGCCTCTATCACCCAACCGGACGGCGACCGCTCCAGCCGGCGTGGCGGGTTCCCAGTCGAAGGTGACCTCGCCGATGGTGACTGGGCAGCCGGGCAACGCTCCGGCGCCCGCCAGAGCATCCTCCACGCCGAGCCGGGCCAGCCGGTCGGCCAGGTAGCCGACGGCCTCGGCGTTGTCGAAGTTGGTCTGCCGCACCCACCGCTGGGGGCGGGCACCACGGACGATGAACCCGCCGGGCCGATCGGGATCAGAGATGATCTCGAAGCCGGACTCGTCGACTGCTGGTGGGCGCACCACCACGCGAGTCGGTTCGGGTGCGGGCAGCGACTCCCGGTGGCGCCGCACGGCCGCGCCGAGCGCGAAACGCAGTTCCCGCAGCCCCTCGGTGGTGACCGTGGACACGCAGTGCACCGCCAGCCCGCGGGCGGCGAATTCGGGCCGCACCAGTTCGGCCAGCTCTCGCGCATCCGGTACGTCGATCTTGTTGAGCACGACCATTCGCGGACGGGATGCCAGTTCACCGCCCAGCGTCGGGGTGTAGGCGGCGAGTTCCCTCTCCAGGGTGTCGACATCGGACAGTGGATCGCGTCCAGGCTCAACCGTCGCGCAGTCCACCACATGTACTAGCACCGTGCAGCGCTCGATGTGTCGCAGGAACTCCAGTCCGAGGCCCTTGCCCTGGCTGGCACCCGGGATCAGGCCGGGGACATCGGCGATGGTGAATACCGTCTCGCCCGCAGTCACGACGCCGAGGTTGGGCACCAAAGTGGTGAACGGGTAGTCAGCGATTTTCGGACGGGCCGCGGAGAGCACGGACACCAGGGACGATTTACCCGCCGAGGGAAAACCGATGAGCCCGACATCGGCCACCGACTTGAGTTCCAGCACCAACTCCCGGCTCTCGCCCGGCTCACCGAGCAGCGCGAAGCCCGGCGCTTTTCGGGTGCGGGAAGCCAGCGCCGCGTTGCCCAATCCGCCCCTGCCGCCCGCCGCAGCGACGAAGCGGGTGCCGTATCCCACCAGGTCAGCCAGTACCTCGCCGTCGGAGGTGAGCACCACGGTGCCATCCGGCACCGGCAACTCCTCATCCGCGCCCACCGCGCCGTTGCGGTGGCCGCCTTGCCCGGGCTTGCCGCTGGAGGCCCTGACTTGACCGCGATAGTGGAAGTCGAGCAACGTGTGCACGCCGGAATCCACCACCAGCACCACGTCACCGCCGCGTCCACCATTGCCGCCGTCGGGGCCGCCCAGCGGCATGAACTTCTCCCGGTGCACCGACGTGCAGCCGTGACCGCCGTCGCCGGCGGCAACGGAGATCACCACACGATCCACAAACCGGGACACGTCTGCATTCCCTCAATTCACCGTCAATTCGCCCGCTGCAACGCCGGCGAGGGGCGGCCCGGTCATCGCCGGTCCCGCCCCTCGCCGGGGTGCGTCGTGTGGGGCCGGAATCAGGCCTCGGCCGGCACGATGTTGACGGTCTTGCGCCCACGCTTGGTGCCGAACTGCACCACGCCCGCCTCGAGAGCGAACAATGTGTCATCACCACCACGACCGACCTGCACGCCCGGGTGGAACTTGGTGCCCCGCTGCCGGATAAGGATCTCCCCTGCGTTGACCGTCTGCCCGCCGAACCGTTTCACCCCGAGCCGCTGAGCGTTGGAGTCGCGACCATTCCGGGAGCTGGACGCGCCTTTCTTGTGTGCCATCGGTGCTCACACCCTCGTTAGTGTCTTCTCAGGGTCTTTCCACGGCCAAACGGTCAGCGATCGATACCGGTGACCTCGACGCGGGTCAGCTGCTGGCGGTGACCCTGGCGCTTATGGTACCCGGTCTTGTTCTTGAACTTGTGAATCCGGATCTTGGGGCCCTTGACGTGCGCGACGACCTTCCCGCGGACCGATGTCGCGGCGAGGGCGGCGGTATCCGTGGTCACTGCGGGCCCGTCAACCAGCAGCACCGCAGGCAGGCTGATTTCGGCCCCCGGCTCGCCGGGGAGCCTCTCCACCTCGACGACGTCCCCAACGGCCACCTTGTACTGCTTGCCGCCGGTCTTCACGATCGCGTACATCGGGTGGTACTCCTGGCTGTTCGACTGGCATGGACTGATCAAGGCTGAGGCCGCCGGCCGCAACGACGACTACACACGTTGCGCTCACAGGCTGCGTTCACAAACCTCGGCCCGCCGAACTGGCGGGCCGCACCGATGAGGGTACGACCCGCCGTCCGGCTGGGTCAAACCGGGGTGCTCACCTCACGTGCGGTTCCCCGAATCACCGGAGCGGCTGAATCGGCATTGTCCGCTAGCTCGGCGGAGGGCGGTCCGGCGGGCCGGGAAGCGGTCCGGCGGCGGCGCGCCACCGCCCGCGGCGCAAGTTGTGCAGGAACGCTCGGCGCGTCGGCAGCCGCCGCCTGGGGCGGCTCGGCTGGAGGTGCCGCCGGGACAGCGCCATCCACCGCCGATGTGGGATGCGGAGCTTCTGGCGGGGCCGGCGCAGGCGCACCCTCCTCGGCGCCCGGCGCCGGCGTGATCACCTGTTCCGACGCGGTGGAGGCGCCCCCCGACCCACGCGTCCGAGACCGGGATCGACGACCGTTCACCGTGCCGGAGTCCCTGCCCCCGGGCGATGTCCCTGATGGCGGGCTGGTGGGCGCCGACTGGTTCCGGACGCTCACCGGCTCTGCAGTCACCAGCACGCCACGCCCCTTGCAGTGCTCACAGAGAGTGGAGTACGCCTCCAACAGCCCGGTTCCGACCTTCTTGCGGGTCATCTGGACCAAGCCCAATGAGGTGACCTCGGCGACCTGATGGCGGGTGCGATCCCGGCCCAGGCATTCGGTCAGCCGGCGCAGCACCAAGTCCCGGTTCGACTCGAGCACCATGTCGATGAAATCGATGACGATGATCCCGCCGATGTCCCGCAGCCGCAGCTGCCGGATGATCTCCTCGGCGGCCTCGAGGTTGTTGCGGGTGACGGTCTCTTCGAGGTTGCCTCCGGATCCGGTGAACTTGCCAGTGTTGACGTCGATCACGGTCATCGCCTCAGTGCGGTCGATGATCAGATAACCACCGGAGGGCAGCCACACCTTGCGATCCAGCGCCTTGGTGATCTGCTCGTCGATCCGGAACTCGGAGAACACGTCGGCCGTCCCGGTGTACCTGCGCACCCTGGGCATGAGGTCAGGGGCGACGTGGCGGACGTAGCCATCGACGGTGTCCCACGCGTCGTCGCCCTGCACCACCAGCTCGCGGAAGTCCTCGGTGAACAGGTCTCGAACCACCTTGACCAGCAGGTCGGGTTCCTCGTAGAGCAGCTCCGGGGCGGTGGCTTTACTCCCGGATCCGCCGGAACCGTCTGGGGAAGCGCCTGACTTGCTCAGGATGACCTCCCACTGCGCCTGCAACCGGCGGACGTCGCGGGCTAGCTCGTCCTCGCTGACTCCTTCGGACGCGGTCCTGATGATCACGCCAGCGTCGTCGGGGACGATTCGCTTGAGCACCTCTTTAAGGCGCTTACGTTCGGTGTCGGGCAGCTTGCGGCTGATCCCGGTGGCCCGACCGCCCGGCACATACACCAGGAACCTGCCGGGCAGGCTGATCTGGGTGGTCAATCGGGCGCCTTTATGACCCACCGGATCCTTCGTGACCTGCACTACGACGCAGTCGCCACTGGACAGTGCCTGCTCGATACGGCGCGCCTTGCCCTCCAGTCCGGCCGCGTCCCAGTCCACCTCACCGGCGTAGAGCACCGCGTTGCGGCCGCGGCCGATGTCCACGAAGGCGGCCTCCATGGAGGGCAGCACGTTCTGCACCCGGCCGAGATAGACGTTGCCGACCAGCGAGCCAGAGCCGGATGTGGTGACGAAGTGCTCCACCAGGATGTCGTCCTCGAGCACCGCGATCTGGGTGCGTTCGGTGCGCTCGCGTACGACCATGGTTCGCTCGACGGCCTCACGCCGAGCGAGGAACTCCGATTCGGACAAGATGGCAACCCGCCGCCTACCGGCTTCCCGACCGTCGCGCCGGCGCTGCCGCTTGGCCTCCAGGCGGGTGGAGCCGCGGATGGACTGTACCTCGTCCTCGACCAGCGGGGCGGCCTTGCTGTCCCGGACATGCACGACGGTGTCGGGTGGGTCATCCTCGCCGATGAGGGTGTCCTCATCGCTGCCGTCGCGGCGGCGTCTGCGACGACGGCGGCGCCGCGCCGTGCCCTCTCCGGGTTCTTCCGCCGAACCATCCTCGGCCGCACCGCTCTCGTCGGGCTCATCGGAGTCGGAAGAGTCGCGGTCGTCCTGTTCGGCGTTTGGACCCTGCTCGCTGGAGCCGTCTTCGACGTCCCCGCCGGCTTTACCGCGGCCACGCCCTCGGCGGCCGCGCCGCCGGCGACGCCGGCTGCTGCCATCGGTGTCAGCCTCGTCGACTCCGGTCTCGTCTGGGCCGGCATCGTCCTCGTGATCGCCGTCGACCTCGAACTGCTCGACCGGCGTCGGTTGGGGAGCTGGGGGCAGAAAAATCGGTGCGGCCGAATTGAAGGCCGGCGGCCGAGCCGCCCCATCAGGCACCGGCGGTGATGCCGCACTCAACGGCGGCGAAGCCGCACTCAACGGCGGCGGCAGGGGTGTCTCCGGCGCAGCCTGCTGGGCCACCTCGTCGATCTCCGTCGACTCCGGTCCGGGTTCAGGTAGCAACGTCTGCAGCGCGCGCAGAGCGGTCTCGCGGTCGATGCTGGACTGCGCGCTGCGTACGGCTACGCCAAGCTCGCCCAGAGCAGCCATGACGTCTTTGCTACTCACCGCCAGGAGCTTCGCCAGGGCGTGTACCCGCAACTTATCCGGCAGCGAGGCCGCAAGATCGGCACCTTCGGGCGAGGTGGTCGCGGGTGCAGCTGCCCGCCCGCCGATGCCTCCGGCGGGCGCTGTCGTGTTCGCCATTCAACTCCTCCAGCCCCCGGGCGCGTCCCATGCTGGGACGCGGCCGCGCAGGGGCCCTGTGCGTCATCCGCCGCCGAGTTCGGCGACGGCAATCCTGTCTGTCACCGGCAGCTCCGCGGTCCTTCAGCGGTCCACCGGTATGTCCGCGACGTCGTGCCGATCCGACTCATCGTCAGACTCCATCAAAGCCGTCCGGGCGGTTGCCCGGTCCGCAATGAGCGGATCGACGAGACCCCCGTCGTCGTCAAGCCAGCCTTGCGCAGTCCGGATCGCTTTCGCGAGCGCCGACGACGGAAGTCCGGCGACGGCGCCGAGCGCGCTCAGCACATCGTCGGGTCGCACCGCAGGGCTGCCCTGTCGTACGACCGCAATGAGTATCCCACACCGGTCGAGCTGATCGGGCACAGGCGGCACGGTCGGATAATCTTCGACGTCCAGCGAGACGATCGCAGCCCGAGCGTCGATCACCCGACGACCGTCCTTGGTGACGCGCTCAACCGGCGCTTCCGAGGCAGCGAGCAGCTTTTGCGCCGCCTCCCGGAGCTGCTGCGGGGTTACGCCACGGACCTCGATGCGCCAGGCGCTGGCCGTTATCCGTTCGGCGAGTCCACCTGGACCGGCCGGCACGCCCTCGAGGATGGCGAGCCCATCAGGCAGCGCCGCGTCGAGCTTGGCGCGGACCGCCTCGGGATCTAGTTGCTCCAAAAGTTGGATCTCGACGTATTCCGCCTCGCTAGCCGCCCCGGTGGGCGCCGCGCCCATCCAGGAGACCTTCGGATGTGGGCTGTAGCCCTGTGAGTACGCGACCGGTAAGCCGGAGCGCCGCAGCGCCCGCTCGAAAGCTCGGGCGACGTCCCGGTGCGACGCGAACCGCAACTTCCCCCGCTTGGCGTAACGCAAACGGATTTTCATGGAGCTCCGCTCCTCGTCAGTGGGCGTAACAGTTTTCTAGCACCGACTGCCACTCACCTGACCCCGCGCGTGTCTCGCCCGCGGGAGGTCATAAGGTCACCACGACCTTGTCGCGGGCGAACGCCCCGTCCACCCGGAGGTTACGGGTATTGCTCGGCCCCCTGCGGATTGCCGCGATCGTCGCAACCCTGTTCATGCTCGCCGGCCTGCCTTCTTCGGCAGTCAGCCACGCGCCGGAATGCGCATCGACCGGTCGGCTGCTTCGCTATGTGGTGCTGTTCGACGCCGGGACACCCGAACAGTCCGCGCGCCAAGCGGTCCGCGCCGCATGTGGCACTAGTACCGCCTACTACCCGCAGATCGGAGTGGGCGTCGCCACATCCGCCGAGCCGAGATTCGCGACCCGGTTCGGGCTCGCTCGCGCCTATAGCGCGCAAGCTGAGACGGTCGGCGCACCTGCGCGGGAGGAACTGGCCGACCCGGTAGTCCAGTCCACCGCCGCGCGCCTACCCGCGGCGGCGCCACAGCTCGGTGCCGACCGATCGAGTGAGCAGTGGGACATGGAGATGATCCACGCACCACAAGCCAGGTCGATCAACCCAGGCCGCCCGGAGGTACTGGTCGGGGTGCTGGACTCCGGGGTGGACGCGACACATCCCGATCTGGCGCCCGCGGTCGATGCGACCCGGTCCGCGGGCTGCCTGTCCGGCAAGCCGGATCAGTCCCAACTCGCGTGGAGTCCTAGCACATCCATGCATGGCACCCACGTGGCCGGCATCATCGCCGCATCTCACGATGGCCGCGGCATCACGGGCGTGGCACCCGGGGTCCGGTTGGCCTCAGTGAAAGTGGTGGACGACGACGGCTTCATCTATCCGGAATACGCCGTCTGTGGCTTCATGTGGGCGGCACAGCAGCACATGCGCATCACCAACAACAGTTACTCGCTGGATCCGTGGCTTTTGACCTGCTCGAACGTGCCTGGCCAGGCGGTGGCCTACGAGGCTGTGCAGCGTTCCGTGGCCTACGCAACGGCCCATGGAGTGCTCAATGTCGCCGCTGCGGGTAACGAGCGTACAAACCTGGCCAATCCCCAGCAGGATGTGCGCAGCCCCGACAACGTCCCTCACCCGCAACGGCGCCTGGTGGACACCCATTGCAGCGTGCTGCCCGCGGAGCTGCCCGGTGTCGTCGCGGTGTCCGCGGTGGGAGCGCAGCGCGTCAAGTCCTCCTACAGCTCCTACGGGCTGGGCGTGATCGCCGTGACGGCTCCTGGCGGCGACCGAGCCCAGCGGTCGAGGGGGAATTCCAGCGGTTGCGTGCTGTCCACGGTTCCCGGCGGGTACGGCTACGCCTGCGGTACCTCGATGGCAGCACCGCATGTCTCCGGGGTGGCCGCACTACTCGCCTCCGCGCGGCCGGAGGCGGGTCCCCGAGAGCTGGCGAGCCTACTGCGCAAGCAGGCCGACCCGCTGCCGTGCCCGGACCATCATGACAATCCGGCGGCGTGCACGGGCGATACCGACAACGGGTTCTACGGCGCCGGCCTGGTGGACGCGCTCAGAGCAGTCAGTGCCCGGCAGGACTGATCGGTAGCAGCCGGCGGCCACTGGGTCCGACCTGGATGTCGGTGCCCATCGACGGGCAGACACCGCAGTCGAAGCACGGCGTCCACCGGCAGTCGTCCTGCTCACGCCCGCTCAGCGCATCCTGCCAGTCATCCCAGAGCCAGTCGGCGTCCAGGCCGGAGTCCAGGTGATCCCAGGGCAGCACCTCCTCGCGATCACGTTCGCGGGTGGTGAACCACTCCAGTGACACGCCCAGCGGGGCGAGCTCGGCTGCGCATGACTCGACCCAGCGGTCGTAGCTGAAGTGCTCGTTCCAGCCGTCGAACCGGCCGCCGTCGCGCCACACTCGCTCGATCACCCGGCCGACCCGCCGGTCGCCGCGGGACAGCAGCCCCTCGATCAGCGACGGTTTCCCGTCGTGATAGCGCATGCCCACGTTGCGGCCGATCCGGCGGTCGCTGTTGATCTCCGCGCGAAGTTTGCGCAGCCGGCTGTCGACGATGTCGGGATGTTCCTGAGCAGCCCATTGGAAGGGGGTGTGCGGTTTGGGTATGAAAGCGCCGATCGAGATCGTGCACCGGATGTCCTTGCTACCGGTGGCCTCCCGACCGGCCCGGATCACCCGATGCGCCATGTGGGCGATCTGTAGTACGTCGTCGTCGGTCTCGGTGGGCAGCCCGCACATGAAATATAGCTTCACCTGCCGCCAGCCCGCGCCGAACGCGGTGGCCACGGTGCGGATGAGGTCTTCTTCGGACACCATCTTGTTGATCACGCGGCGGATCCGCTCGGAGCCGCCCTCGGGGGCGAATGTCAAGCCGGATCGGCGGCCGTTGCGGGAGATCTCGTTGGCGAGATCGATGTTGAAGGCGTCCACCCGGGTTGACGGTAGGCTCAGTCCGGTGCCGGTGCTCTCGTAGCGGTCGGCCAAGCCCTTGGTGATTTCCCGGATTTCGGAGTGGTCGGCGCTGGACAACGACAGCAGCCCGACCTCGCTGAACCCGCTGGTCTTGAGGCCTCGCTCGACCATCTCGCCGATACCCTGGATCGATCGTTCCCGCACCGGACGCGTGATCATCCCGGCCTGGCAGAACCGGCAGCCGCGGGTGCAGCCGCGAAAGATCTCCACGCTCATCCGCTCGTGCACGCTCTCCGCGATCGGCACCAGCGGCTGCTTCGGGTAGGGCCACTCGTCGAGGTCCATCGTGGTGCGTTTGGCCACCTGCTGGGGGGCTCGTTGATCGTTGGGGGTCACCGCTGCGATCTGCCCGTTGGGCAGGTACCCGACGTCATAGCAGCCCGGCACGTACACGCCGTCGATCTCAGCGAGCCTGCCCAGCAGTTCCTCGCGCCGTCCCGGGCGTCCCTGCTTTTTCCAGTTTCGGACCACCGCGGTGATCTCGAGGACGACCTCTTCGCCGTCCCCTAGGACTGCGGCGTCGATGAAGTCGGCGATCGGCTCGGGGTTGAACGCGGCGTGGCCTCCGGCGATGACGACGGGGTGGTCGTCGGTGCGCTGGGTTGCGTGCAGCGGGATTCCGGCGAGGTCCAGTGCGGTGAGCAGGTTGGTGTAGCCGAGTTCGGTGGCGAAGGACACCCCGAGCAGGTCGAAGTCGCCGACCGGCCGGTGGGAATCGACGGTGAACTGCGGGACCCCGTGCTCGCGCATCAGCTTCTCAAGATCGGGCCACACCGCGTAGGTGCGTTCGGCCAGCACATCGGGCTGCTCGTTGAGCACCTCGTAAAGGATCATGATGCCCTGGTTGGGTATCCCCACCTCGTAGGCGTCCGGATACATCAGCACCCAGCGCACCGCGGTGGTGGCCCAGTCCTTCACTGTGGCGTTGAGCTCGCCGCCGACATACTGCACCGGCTTGGAGACCCGCGGCAGCAAGACCTCAAGCTGCTCGAACACCGACGTGCCTGGCATACCGCCCAGCGTAGTTGGCCGCTCTTCAAGTACCGCCAACCCGGCCTGGCAGCGTCTCCAACCGCCGCCAACCCCGCCGATGGGGGCTTCAGGACGCTCGCCGACGCAGGGTGCGCTGCACGATGGCCGCTACCCCATCGGGGTCCCGCATGACGTCCCACCAGGTGAAGCGCAGCACAGTCCAGCCCAGCTCAGGCAGGCCGTTCTGGCGCCAACGGTCACGGAAGACGGCTTCGGGCAGTCCATGCGGATCCGCCCCGTCGAACTCCAAAGCCACCTTCTCTCGCAGGTAGGCACCGTCGAGCCGAGCCAGCTGGGTGCCGTCCGGTGCCCACAGCTCGTATTGCGGGATAGGCAACGGCGCTCCACGATCCCGCAGCACCAGGCGCCCGGCCGTCTCCAAGATTGACTCAGCCAGCCCGTCGGCCTCCTCCAGTCGTTCCCGAGCCGACACGCAGCCGGTGCCGCCGCGCCATCGCTCGATGACGGCGCTGACGTCGGCCTTGGCGCATAGCCGTCTGCGCAGGGCGTTATCCAGTGCCCATACCGCGTGCATCCGCTCCAGGCTCGTTGCCAGATCGGCCAGCGTGCGGGCAACCGTCGTAATGGGTACTCCGTCGCGTTTCTCGACCTCACCGCAAACCGATCGATCGGGAGTAGAACCGCAGGTCGGGACGGTTTCGACGGCGCTGCTCTCGGGTCACCGTCACGTGCTGCACGCGGTGGTCATCCGGTACCTCAAGCTGGTGGACCCGCGCCGCGGTCTGGTGGCTGGGGACGGCACCGACCACGCCGTTGCTGATCAGCGCGGCCCGCGCGAGCACGAGCGGGGTCGTCTCGATCCGTCTGGGTAGGTAAATCCCGCGCTGGATCCGCCGTAACCGGCCGGACCGCAACGCTGTCAACACGTCATCGGGATCAACCGCGGTGAGCGCCTTATCACGCAGCAGCAGGCCGTCAGGCTCCAGCAAGGAGATCCACCATTCGCGCATGGCGGCCACCCTGATGCCCGGGAGATATCGGCGGCAACCACTGATCATCAGATCTGTGGACAAGCACCCCGTCTGTGGACAACTCGTTGCCGAGAAGCGCAGGTTGGCTGCGGTTATGAGCAGCGCGAGCCTGGGTTGGCGGTACTTGAAGAGCCACCTACCGGAGGAGGAGAAGCTTCAGGCGGCGGGAGGCCACGGCAAGTCCCAGCACCGCCATGACCACGAAGTAGGCCGCATGTCCGAGCGCGGACCAGCCGACGACACCGGTGGTCAGACCGCGTATCAGAGCCACCGCGTGATAGAGCGGGAACGCCTGCACCAGCCACTGCAACGCCGATGGGTACACCGACAGCGGAAAGAAGGTCGCGGAGAACAAGAACATCGGCAGAACCGCCAACTGCACCAGGTCGAAATCCTGCCAGGACCGCATAAAAGAGGTGACCGCGATCCCGATCGACGCGAACGCGAAGGCCACGAACAACGCGGCGGGCAAGGCCAGCAACGCCCACGGCGAGAAGATCAACCCGGTGGCGAGCATAACCGCGAGGAAGCCTGCTGAGTACATCCCGCCGCGAAGCAACGCCCAGCCGATCTCCCCCAGCGCGATGTCCACCGGACCCAATGGGGTGGCAAGCATCGCATCGTAAAGCTTGGCGTATTTCAGCTTGATGAAAAAGTTGAACGTCGCGTCATACACCGCCCCGTTCATCGCCGACGCGGCCAGTAGCCCCGGCGCGATGAACACCGCATAGCTCAGTTGCTGGCCGGCCGGTCCTGCCACCGTTCCGACCAGGCTGCCCAGTCCCTGACCCATCGCCACCAGGTAAAGCAGCGGCTCAAAAAATCCCGACACGATGGCCAGCCAGACGCTGCGGGACGCCAGCGCCGAGCGCACGACGAGCGCCCGGGCCCGGCCGGCGTACAAACCTGTCGGCAACACCCGTAGCAACAGCCCCGCCCGTGGGGAAGTGGTCTCCGGTGACAGTTGCCGCAGTGCGTTCATCGCGTCAACCTCACCCAGAATTGCCAGCAGCACAGGCGGACGCCCACCACCCGCAACGCCACCAGGTACGCGAGATGACCGGCAGCCGAGTTCAGTTGCAACGTACCCAGCGCGGCGCCACGGGCAAGCTCGGTGCCGT
>DASUVX010000092.1:0-44526 GCA_036378735.1 Pseudonocardiaceae bacterium
GCAGGACGAGTTGGTCTTCGACGGTGACTCGATGATCGTCGACGGGCAGGGTGAGCTCCTGGTGCGGTCACCGCAGTTCGCTGAGCAGCTGCTCACCTACGACCTGGATTTGCGGGCCGGCTCGTCCAGGCAGGAAGGGCGGTACGCCGGGCTCGACGTCCGCCGCGTCGTCCTGACCGACGACCCGCTGCCGGCGTACCGGCCCGCGCCGGCGTCGCCGGCACCCGAGCCGCTGTCCGACGAGGCCGAGATGTGGGGCGCGCTGGTGACCGGCCTGCGGGACTACACGCGCAAGAACGGATTCCGCTCGGTGGTGCTGGGCCTGTCCGGCGGGATCGACTCTGCGGTGTGTGCGGCCCTGGCGGTCGACGCGCTCGGCGCCGATGCGGTGTACGGGCTGTCGATGCCGTCGTCGTATTCCTCGGAGCACTCTCGGACCGACGCGGCCGACCTCGCTGAGCGCACCGGGCTGCACTACCAGGTGCAGCCGATCGCCGACATGGTCGATGTGTTCGTGCGCCAGCTCAGTTTGTCCGGCATCGCTGAGGAGAATGTGCAGGCCCGTTGCCGCGGGGTGACGCTGATGGCGCTGTCCAACCAGCACGGCCACCTGGTGTTGGCGACCGGAAACAAATCCGAGCTCGCGGTGGGATATTCGACGATCTACGGCGACTCAGTCGGTGGCTTCGCGCCGATCAAGGACGTACCGAAGAGTGCGGTGTGGGCGCTGGCGCGGTGGCGCAACGCCGTGGCCGACAAGCGCGGCGAGATCCCGCCGATCCCACCGAACTCGATCGGCAAGCCACCGTCGGCTGAGCTTCGGCCCGGCCAGCTGGACACCGACTCATTGCCCGACTATCAGATGCTCGACGAGGTACTCGATGACTACGTAGAGGGTGACCGCGGCTTCAGCGATCTGGTGGAGGCGGGCTTCCAGCCCGAACTGGTCGAACAAATCGTGCGCATGGTGGACGCCGCGGAGTACAAACGCAGGCAGTACCCGCCTGGCACGAAGATCACCTTGAAGGCTTTCGGTCGAGACCGACGGCTACCGATCACCAACCGCTGGCGCGAACGTTCTCCCTAGTCGTACCGGAGTCGTACCGAGTCGTACCGGAGTGCACCGCTTTCGGACGGGCGGCTGTGAGCCTCGTCGCACGCTCATGCCAAGCCCTGACAATCGGTGTCAGGCTGGTGGCGTAAGCGATCCGGCATTACCCGGGGACCGGCGAGCATGGCCGGCCTCGAGGGAGGACGGTCAATGATGACCGCAGTTGCTGGCCAACCTGCGCTGTATGGCGGGCCGGTGGAACCCACCCAGAAGGTCAGGCGAGTCCGTGTCCAGGACCTCATCGCGGCCAAACGCCGTGGCGAGAAATGGGCGATGCTCACCGCCTACGACTACTCCACCGCTACGCTGCTCGATGCCGCTGGAATTCCGGTCCTGCTGATTGGGGACTCGGCGGCCAACGTGGTTTACGGCTACGACACCACAGTGCCGGTAACCGTCGAAGAGCTCATGCCTTTGGTTCGTGGCGTGGTCCGCGGGGCCCGCCGAGCGTTGGTGGTGGCAGACCTGCCGTTCGGCTCCTACCAATCGTCCCCTGCGCAAGCACTGGACACGGCGGCCCGTTTCCTGAAGGAAGCCGGTGCGCATGCCGTGAAGTTGGAGGGTGGCCGCCGAGTGGCGCCCCAGGTGGAAGCACTTGTTGCGGCGGGCGTGCCGGTGATGGGCCATCTCGGCCTCACCCCCCAGTCGATTTACGCGATGGGCGGGTACTCAGTGCAAGGGCGGGGCGAACAGGGTGAACTCCTGCTCGAAGACGCGAAGGCGCTGGAGGCCGCGGGCGCCTTCGCCATCGTGTTGGAGGTCATCCCCGCCGAACTGGCCGAGCAGGTCACTGCGGTGACCAGCGTGCCCACCATCGGCATCGGTGCCGGGCCGGCCTGCGATGCGCAGGTCATGGTGTGGCAGGACATGGCGGCGTTCCGGGCACCCGGCGGTAGCGCTCCGAAGTTCGTCAAAACGTACGCCGAGTTGGGTGACCGGCTGCGCGAGGCGGCACGTCAGTTCGCCGAAGAGGTCCACTCGGGCACCTATCCAGGTCCCCAGCACGCGTACCACTGAGCCCGCTGCCGCGCCCATGCCGTCCCCGCCGGCGTGTCGCGCCGCCCTGTCCGGTGTGTCGCGCTTTTGCGCCCAGTGTGTCGTGCCGTTGTGCTCGGTGTGTCGGGCCCCTCGCGTCAGGCCGGACTCCGAGCGCCGAAGCCCGACACACCGGGCATGGGCACGCGACACATGGAACACGGGGACGCGACACGCCGAGCATGGGGGCGCGACACGCCGGACGGCGAGGTCAGGGGCCGATGGCTGGCGGTTGGTGGAATATCGGGTCGAGGCAGGACACCAGCACCTCCGTCGACTGCGGATCAGCTACCACGGAGTCCCTCCGGTCGCGATACACCAACTCGCCGCTACCGTCGATCTCCAGCAAGTAGCCTGCCTCCGCCAGCTGACTCTCGTCCAGGTCGACCAGCCGCTCGGCGCGGCTGGGCACCACCCGGTAGAGGGGCCACGGAAGATCACCGTAGGTGCGGTGCAGCTCGTCGATGAGATAGGCCATCTGCTGCTGCCACGGCAATGGCATCGACTCGGCCAGTGCCCGGGGCAACACGACGTAACACTCGTCGACGCCCAGCTTGGCCAGCTCCAGATGATCCCGTAGCGGTCGAGGGATCGGATCCGACGCGTGCACCGTCACCTCCGGATATCAGGCCTTCGCGACCGGCACCCCGGGCCGGACCGCGAGCGGCATCAATTCATGTTCGTTGAAACTCACAGCTCGCTGCCGTAGCGGTACTGTCTGGTTCGCCGCCTCGACCATGCGACCGTTACCCAGATACATCGCGACGTGGTGGATGCTATCCGGGTTGGACGTGTCATAACCCCAAAACAGCAGGTCACCGGGTTGCGCTTGGCGCACCGGCAGCTGGGCACCGGCCCAGTACTGCTGCCGCGCCACCCGCGGAAGGGTGATCCCCGCCGATTCGTAGGCACGCAACATCAGCCCCGAGCAGTCGTAAGCATTGGGTCCGGTCGCGCCCCACACGTAGGGCTTACCGACCTCGCCCAGCGCGTACTGGATCGCCCGGCCGGCGACCTCGGAAGGCACCGGCAGCGGCGTGGTGCAGGAGGCGCGGACGTAGGGAGTGACATCCCCGCCCACCGCGCCGATCACATTGACGGCCAACGGCTCCCACTGGTGATAGCGCGCCGGGAAGGCCGACCGCTCGATATCCTGCGCCGAATCACCCGGCCGCTGGGTTTCCCAGCCGGGCACCCGCACCAGCACGTCATAGAATTTGTTGATCTCGTACACCGGATCGGTGACCTGCGCCACACTCCCCCACCCTTGTGAGGGGCGCATCTGGAAGATGCCCAGCGAATCGCGGTCGCCGTAATGCAGGTTGTGCAGCCGAGACTCCGTCATGCCGGCTTGGATGGCGATCTGCCAGGCCCGCGGCGGAAGACCACGTTGCTTGCCGATCGCGACGATCTGCTCGATGATGGCCCGCTGCTCCGGGTCGAGGTCGCTGACCCGGACGGCCACCGGAGGTAGTTCCCGGGGATCGGTGGACGCCAGCACCGAGCCACACGGCGCGCCGAACATGAAGTCGCCGGAACCGACGACACCCAGCAGTGAGGAGATCGCGGCCACCGCGATGAGCCCGCCGAGCAAGCCGACAACCAGCAAGCCGACCAGCCACCGCCGCATCGGTCACCCCGCCCGTTCGTAACTGGCGACTCGCCAGCCGGCCGGAGTGGAGACCACCAGCAGGCGCACGACCACCGCGGTGGTGGGCACGTCCACCTCGGCTGAACCAGCGCTCACGCTGACCGTTCGCGGCGCATCGGTGATCTGCGCCGCCGGCACGTTGGCCGGATCGATCGAACGCAGTTCGGGGAACAGGTCGTCCGTGGTGAACGGCCGTAGCTGCTCGACCCACTGCGCCGAGGTGGTGCCCTTGCGGACGGTGAGGAAAGCCTGTACCCACGAGCGCGCGACGGTGAGCGCGGCAGCTGGGGCCGGCGCACTCGGAGTTGGTGCGCGGGTCGCCCGGAGACTGCCGGCGCCGGTCAGTGCCGATGCCGGCGCCGGGGCGGAGGTGATGGCCCGCGAACTGTCCAAGGACCCTGCGCGGGTGGTGCCATCCGGGTGTTTGGCGGGCAGTACCACGCCAACGCCGACGGCGAGGACTACCGCGGCCAGCACAGTCCCGGTGAGATGGGCGGGCGAACGCACCGGCCAACCCCAGAACTTGCGATAGACCGCTGCGCGGCCGCGATGGGTACGGATCGGCACTGCGCTGTCCCCCGGTCAGTCCGCGGTCCTGGCGTTGCCAGTGCTTTTCGCGCTTGGCACCTCGGAAGCACCCGTCGCACCCATCTCCAGCCCCGCCGAGGGCCGGTACACCACCCACACCGGGCGCCCCGCCACCTCTTCCAGCTCCGCTTGCCGCGGTGCTGCGCGCGCATCGCTGACCGCCGACGGCACGTACACCGGCTCGTCGCTGGTGCGGGCGCGACCGGTCGCACTGAACCCGACCGGCAACGCCGCCAGTCGATCTGGCTTCGGTGTGCTCGTAGCCGACCCGGGCAGCGCTGCACCGCCATGGTCCAGGCCGCCGGGTGAACCGCCGGGACTGAACAACGGCAGGCCTGCCCGCCGGTCCAACCGTTGCCCTGCCAGCACCACCGGTGCGCCGGCCTCCGGACGCATCACATTGCCAAGCGCGGACCCCGCAGTCGCCGCCCCGGGCTCCGACTCGGCAGCGCGTGCCTCCTCCCAGAACCGCTCCGATGCACTGGCATCGACGCCTGGCCGGTGCCGTCGCAGGCGGGCCAGCACGCCTGGCGGTGCCGCCGGCAGCGCGCCACCTACCGCACCGACCGCCAGCTCAGTCATCTGCCACATCCGTCGCACCGGGCGGGCCACCAGCAACATCACCAAAGTGATCATTCCGGCGAGCAGCATCTGCGCGAGCACCGAGATATTGCGCGAAGGGTCGAACACCCACACCATCACCAGCGTGTGCAGTGCCGCCAGCGCCGAGAGCACGACGATGTTGAGCACCGCGGCACCGACCGCGCGCCCTACCCCGCGCAGCAGGTCGTGGTGCAGGATGGCGATCAATCCGATGATCGGTCCGAGCAGGATCACCACCCGCAGCAGCACCTGAGCCAGCAGCAACGCCGCCTGAGCGAGCAGCTGGAACAGCCCGAACATCACCGCCTGCAGGGCGGCGAGGAATCCCACCCCGATCCGGTTGCCGTCGACGCCCTGGAAGTAGCCGTAGGCACTGCCCGTCCGCTCGGCGATGCCCTTGTATTCCTGCTTCTTACGTTCTGCGACGCCGGACTTCGGATCGTCCGCGCCGGCTGCGATCTCCTGTTTGGTGAAGGCCTGCGCGCGGACCAGGTCGCGGCCTAGCTGGGCGGCCTGCGGACCGTCCGGGGAACCGAACTCGCCTCGCAGCCAGTTACGGTAGATGATCTGCTCGTGCAACAGGGTCGGCAGCGCATCCCGCTGCGCGATACCGACCTCGTGCAGGAACCCGGTGCGCACCTGGTTGCTGCCATCAACCAGCACGCCATCGAGCACCTGGGTATAGAGCAGCGGCGTGAGGTAGGTCGCGGCCGCCACCCAGATGCCCGCCAGCGCCCAGGCGGCTCGTTTGCTGACTGTGGCAAGGTCACCGCGCCAGATCGAACGGAACAGCACGATCGCCAGTAGCACCGCGATCAGCCCGAACCAGGGCGCGTAGACGCTGTCATACAGCGCGACCGTGCCGGAGACGATCAGGTCGTTGAGCGGGGCCAGCAGGCCCCCGTCACCGAGCGCGTAGTGCAGCCCGTTGGTGGCACCGACGATCACCTTGCCGATGTCAAAGAGCAGGTTGCCGGTCCAGGTATCGACCACGGCATTGGGGTTTCGCAGGCCGGAGGGGCCACATCCCAGGTCGTAGGTGTGCCAGACCAGCCCGGCGTATCCGACTTCGGCGTAGACACTGTTCGGCGCGCCCGCCTGCAGCGGCGTCGGGTCGATCGCGCCGACCATGCCGGATCCAGGTCGTTCCGGGTTGGGCGGCTGCTTGCAGTCCTCAACGCCCGGTACCTGCGCCAACGCTGGTGCGCCCAGTGCCGTCGCCGGGCTGCCCAGCGCGATCGCCAGGATCAGCCCGAGCAGCGTCACCAGCGCAACCCGCCTGCCCCGCTTCCGGATTGTCATGCTCTGGCCCTGACTGCGCCCGCTGGGCCGATTCCGTTACGGGCTGAGCGGTTGCGCTCGCCGGACACCAGGTCGGTGCCGCGGGGCAATTCCGGACTCAGCAGGTCACCGCGAAGGGCATCGGGGGTGGTATCCAGCGCGGTGCACAGGTGCTGGAGGTGCGCGCCGGAGAAGTCCACCCGGACCCGTTCCACCCCGCCAGCGCCATCACCGAAGATGAACTGCCGCGGTGCCCGGTCCCGCTCGGTGTCGGCCCGGTCGCCGCCCGGGCGGCGACCCAGCGATGCGATCACTTGCTCGTAGCCCGCCCCCACGGGCACCTTGAGCAGTCGTAGCGCATCGGACTGCGCGGGCCCGTCGTCCAGCCTGCCCACGAACACCGAATCCAGCAGCGACACGAAACCCTGGATCTTGAGGAAGTCGGCCGGGATTTGCGAGGACAGCAGGACCCGCACGTTCCACTTGCGGGAATCCCGAGCGAAGCGGTTCATCAACACCCGCCCGGTCGGGACCTCGGATAGGAAGAACGCCTCGTCGATCCAGACCCCTTTGCGCTGGTCACGGGGACGTTCGTAGATCGACCGCTGGGTCAGCCAGGCCGCGAGGTTGAGCAACTCCACGCCGAGCGATTCGGCATCGGTCCAGTGCTCCCGGCCGATGTTGTCCTTGGGCAGGGTCAGACCCGACATGGTGAGCACCGTGAGCCGGTCGTCGCGCACCTCGGTATACGGGTCGGCACCCTTCTCCGGGATGAGCAACGACATGCGCTCGCGCATCTCGTCGAGGAAATCGGCGACGACGATCGCGTGCTCACGGTGCTCCGAGGGATCCCGGCGCAGCATGTCGAAGACCTGCCCCGGGTGCGCGTCCGGGCGCCCACCCACCGCTCGGACTGCACGCAGCAGCACGATGCGGGTCTTCGCCATCCGAGCCACCTCGAAGGGCAGCACCCCGGTGAGCACGTCGAGCACCAACCGGCGCCGGGTAGCGGCGGTCAGCGCCTTCTCCCGCCGCCAGGCCCTATCCGGGTCGTCCTCGTCCAGGAAGTGCGCCAGCTCGGGCTCGGCGACGACCCGGTAGGGGTTGAGAATGCCGGGTTGGGCGTTGAGCAGGTTGATCGGCCTGGCGTAGGGCCGCAGCTCGGGTAGCTCGCACAGCTTGGCCAGCGGGCCCGAGGGGTCCAGCAGTGTCCAGTACGCCCCCGAGCGCAGCGTCTTGTACACGATGCCGCCGCCGAGAAAGGACTTGCCGCCACCGAGGCCGGCTACCAGCGCGGTCAGCCCGGAGGAGTCCCGGATCTCCTGGGCCATCCATGGATCCCACGCGACTGGGCGCCGGGTAGCGGTACACGTCTCGCCGATCAGGATGCCGCGCCGGTCCCCCACCTCCGCGGTGGCGGTGGGTACCGCGGAGGCCGCCCAGATCACCGAACCGCGGCGCAGGTAGGCACCCGAGGACAATGGTTCGCCGGGGATGAACTCGCGGGCCAGCGCGTACTGCCCCTCCGGATGCTCGATGGCGATCTTGGGTTTGTAGAGGTCCAAGAGCTGCTGCGCCAGCCGCAGCACATCGCGCTCGGCGGGCGCTGATACCGCGACCCGCCACCACGATCGCACCCGGGTACCCAGTGCAGTGAACCCCGAGGTCATCTCGTCGTCGATTTCCAGCACCCTGGTGGCCTGCCGGACCAGGCTCTGCGGGGGTTCCAGGTCGTGCTCGTCGGTGTAGTGCCGGACCTGCGAGCGCACCTTGTTCATCTGACGAGCAAGCTCCCCTGAGACCTCTTCGGGTCGGCGCACGTAGATCCGCGCCGACCATTCCACGCCGGTCGGCAGGCGATCCGAACGCTGCACCCACGGGTCGTCGATCTCCGGAATCTGCAACCCGTGCATCTGGCCCACCGTGAGCACCACGACGTGCCGGACGGTCCCGGCGTTGGAACCGGTACGACCGCGGACGGTGAGCGTGGGAGCGTAGGGCTCGGTGTGGAAATCCGCGGCGTCGGTGAAGCTGGCCAGATCTTCGGGCTCCCAGCTGGCGTTGGGCACCGAAGGGAGGTTGCGTGGAGCGGGCAAGCCCAGCGAGCACGACCGGTGCATCAGCCAGGACATCTCGCCCGCGGTCACCGGCCTGCCCTCCAGCCCGGCGACGCTGATCACCCCGTCGAGATGCTCGACCTCGGCGTCGATCGCAACCAGTTCGGCGTCCACGGCAGTGGGGAACACCCGCCGCAACACCGGTGCGGCCCGTTCCACGACCCGGTCCATCACAGACCGGGTCTGCACCTGGACGCCGAGATAGACCTCCTTCTCGGCCATCGAGTGACCGAGCAGCTGTTGCTGCTCACCGATCATGTAGTCGTCGAAGGACAGCGCGCCGGGAGTATCGGGCAGCCGCCCCACCGCGTTGCGCACGTGCGCCTCAGCCCACATCCGGATCGGGTACGGGCGAGCGGTGACCCGCAGATGCAGCCACCGACCCTGCAACTCGGCGTACTGGCCGGCAATGGCGTGGATCAGGTCCTGGCGTTGTGCATCCGAGCGGAACGACCAGCGCTGCGACGCCAGCCGGTACCAGGCGTAGACCTCCTGCCCGTTGCGCACCAGGTGGCCGTCGATGGAACGCAGCGCGATAGAGGGGGTGTACTGGGGAGCAGCAGCCTCGCCAGGGAGTTTGTGCCCGCGCCGGTTGGAACCACCGCGAGCATCCGGCATGGCGGGTATCGAATACCCGAGGGCCTGCGCGTGCTGGTCGCCGTCACTGCTGCTGGCAGGACGTCGGAGCCCGAACACCCGTGCGCTCCTTCCTGCCTCGGCCCTGGTCACAGCCCCAGCGCCGGTCCGATCGTTGGCCGGGCCGGGGGCGGTCACGTTCGACCCGGATCCGGGCTGCGCTTGCCGCGCCGCCACGGACCGCCGTCTGCTTCCTCGGCGCGGTGAGTTCGCGCAGCCACATCAGCGCCACCGCGGTCAACGGCCGTTCGTGGCTGATCCGGGAGCCGATCAGCCTGGTGAGCGCGATCGTGATAAGCAGTCCCCAGCCCGTCGAGAAGAAACTGAAACCGATGCCCAACTGACGCTCGACGCCGAGAACGACGAGAAACATCACCGTGCCGACACCCCACGCCACGTACCGCGCCCGCCAGGGGAATGTCGCCCTAGGAGGGCCGAGCCACACCGCATCTACTCGATAGACGTCGTCATCAGTGCGGATCCGCAAGGTCGCGTCACCCCCCGGCTCAACCGCTGAACAGGCCGGCGATCCACGTGCCGAGGTTCACCCCTGTTCCGGATACGGCCAGTCCGATGACACCCAACGCGATGATCACGCCCCCCACTCGCCGCATGACGCCGGCGTTGTCTCCCTTGCCACCGCCGAGCCACAGCAGCAACACCGCCACCGCCAGCAGCAGCAGCGGCACGATGTTGTCCAACATCCAGGTCCGCAGGTTGTGCGTGTTCAGTTCGGCGCCTTGCGCGACCAGGGTCAACGCTGTCATCTCAAGCCCCCTAGGGGTTTGATCATGGTTCAGCGCCGAGCGGCCGCCCGGCGGGTAGTGAGTAGACCATGCCAGGGTTGCCTGAGAGTACCCGGCTCGCCACGCCCAGTGGTCACCCAGACAGCGGAACGACAAACAAGACAACTGTCGCAAGAGCCCGACACCGGTACCCTACGCAGTCAGTCGAACACCGTCAGTGCCGCCGGTGTACCCGGGAGATGGCGCCGGTGGCCAGCCGGCACCCGGCCCGACACATCCGGTGAACCGCCCGGTTGGCCCAACGCGCGAGAGCCAGTCGCTGTGGTGGCTCTCGCTTGGCGGTACGCGCAGCGCCTTGGGCAACAGTGGGCGTCCGAGTAGTCTTCGTGGCGTCGGCTGGACCGGTTTCGACTGTGCGGTCCTGGCGGCCGAGCAATGGGAGGGACTGGTCGCAGTGAGCGAGATCTACACCGCGGTGTACGAGCGGGACGGCGAAGCGTGGGCGGTGCGGATCGCCGAAGTACCTGATGTTCACATTTTGTGTCCCAGCGTGCCCGAGGCGCGCGAGAGTATCCGGGATGCGCTCGGTCGCCGGCTGGGCACCAACTCCGCACAATTTCGCATCGTCGACCAATTCCCCCTGCCGGCGCCGGTCCGAACCGCCCAAGAGTCGGTGAAGGCGACTCGGACAGACACCGAGCGGACCCAGATGATGGCCAGCATGACCGATCCGCGTTCCGCGATGGATTGGGCCGAAGATCTCGGTATCGCGATGCGGGACCCGGTGACGGTTCAGGCGCTCATGGACTTAGGGGACAAAGAGATTTCGATCGATACCTTCTGCCACACGATTACGATGGCGGAGGAGTTGTCGAGGCTGAACGCGACCACGGCTCGCCGGTCTTCGGAAGCCATCGACGCCACCGTCGACAAGGACTAGGCAACTCGCGTAGTCCTTGAGATCAGTTCGGCCGGTTGGCGAGGGGGGTACTGTGCCTCGGTGGCCGACCAGTTGAGCGATGAGCCCGCCGCTGAGCAGCTTTTACACGTCGAGGTGCGCCGGGAGCCGGCCGCGATCGTGGTGTTCGCAGACGGCGATGTCGACGTGCTCACCGTCGGGCGGCTTCGAACGGTGGTCGACGCGGCTTTGAAAGACGCTGCGGGGCGGCCCGTGGTTGTCGATCTGACCGCAGTGACCTTTCTGGGATCTCACGGCTTGGCGGCGTTGGCTGAGGCCGCATCGAAGGCAGAGCGGCGCCACGAGCCGCTGCGGGTGGTCGTCGACGAGGCGCGGGCGGTGATCCGCCCGTTGCAGATAACTGGGCTTGATGAGGTACTCGCGCTGTACTACTCGGTCGAGGAGGCGTTGCCCCAGTGAGCGAGCCGGCAGCGGATAGGGCACTCTTGGGCAACGATGCCACCGCCACCATGTGATCACTATCAGCCGCCGTCACAGGCTGATCCTGAGCCGACCGATGAGGAAAGGCCACCGACCCGGTCTTCAGCCGTGTTCCAGCTGAGACTGGCCGCGCAACCGGCAGCGCTGTCTCTGATCCGGGAACGGCTGCGCCAGTGGCTCATGACGCATCGGTGGCCAGATGCTGAGATCCAAGATCTGATGCTGGCGGTGAGTGAGGCCGCGTCGAACGTCGTGGATCATGCCTACCTGCATGCAGCGCCGGGCGACATCGAGATCACTGGTCGCATCACCGTGGACTCGGGTGGTGCCCGGATAGCCGAGCTGACAGTTCTTGATCGCGGCCGATGGCGGCCGCCTCCCGAACAGGCGGATAATCGCCGACGTGGCATTCCGCTGATGGAGGCGGCGGTGGCTGAGCTCGTCATCGACGGCACGGATCACGGGACCTGCGTCCGGTTGCGCGGCCGGTCGGTAGGCCAGTAGCGCGGGTGGCGAAGGGCGGGGCGGATTGCCACGCTTACCTGCCGTAGTAGGCCGTGTCCGCGGGCAGTTGGACTCCTTCAGGGCGTGTGGACCGGCCTGCTCGTCGAGCCACCCCGCTGATCGGACCTTGCCCAACGCGGCGGATGGGACAGTTAAGGGATGGCTCACGGCGAGCTTGTGATCGCCGGACTGCTGGTGGCCGTCGCGGGCCTGAGTGCGCTGGCCCGCTACCTGTCGGTGCCATATCCGATCGTGCTCGTCGTCGGCGGCGCCCTGTTGGGGTTCGTTCCCGGGCTGCCTTCTGCGCACCTGGACCCCGAGGTGGTGCTGGTCGTCTTCCTGCCGCCGCTGCTCTACGGCGAGTGGATCTACGCCAACTTTAACGACCTTCGAGCCAACCTCCGCGCGCTCACGCTCAGCACGGTGGGGCTGGTGTTGGTGACGATGTGCGCGGTCGCGTGGACTGCGCACAGACGATCAGTGCAGATCAGGGTTGATCATGGCCAGGCGCTCAGATAGGTGCAAGATAATCAACGTGCACGGCAGTGCATCGGCACAACGACATGAAGGGATGCTATGGCCACCCAGACCCTGACTGAAGCGAACTTCGATGAGGTACTCACCGGCAACGATGTGGTTTTCGTCTGTTTCTGTGACTCCTCGTCCGACAGCTGCCGCAGGTTCGCGCCGACGTTCGAGGCCTCCTCGAACGAGCACCCCGACGTCGTCTACGGCACGGTCGATGTCCAGGCCGAGCAGGGGTTGGCGGCCGCTGCCAACATCACCAGGAGCCCCACCATCATGGCGTACCGCAAGGGTGTGCTGGTGTACTCACAGCCGGACGGGCTGCTCCCGGAGACGCTGGAGCACGTGGTCACCCAAGTGAAGGCCATTGACCTGGGCGAAGACCGCAAGGACCTGGACCAAGCGCGCAACCAGCTGGCTCGGGAGTAAGCGAAACACACTGTCGGTGGGCTGTTTTGGGAGACCTTCCGGCGGCACGGCCGCGGGGAGAGTCCATCCGGTTAATCCCATGGACGATCTGGTGCGAACGCCCATTGCCTACTCGATCAAGCTGGTTTGAAAGGCATTCAGGTATGACGTCGTGGGTGGTCAGCAGGATGGGCGGACGAGCTGGCCTGTAAGCCGGATCCTGTGTACCGGGCGCCTCGCGACGTCCCGGCCGGCGATCATCCATCTCGACCTGCCGTCGCCGGCAGGCTCTAGCGGCCTACCCGCAGGCATCGGGCGGGCCGCCCTCAATCGCCTGCGCAGCGCGCCGGAGGCGGCACGCCTTTTAGCCTTGCTCCAGGTGGGGTTTACCGAGCCATCCCGGTCACCCGGGACGCTGGTGGTCTCTTACACCACCGTTTCACCCTTACCCCGCTGGCGCGGGGCGGTTTGTTTTCTGTGGCACTGTCCCGCGGGTCACCCCGGGTTGCCGTTAGCAACCACCCTGCCCTGAGGAGTCCGGACTTTCCTCGACAGGCCCGCCTGGCGGGCCCGACGCGACCGCCCGGCCAACTCGTCCGCGGCACCAAGCATAGATCGTCGGAAGCAATTAGCGTGGCACCTCGGCTTGGCGGGCGCCTGCAGCGAGTCGCGCAAGCGCTCAGGCTAGCGTGGGGCGTCGTGCCTTGGACCCACCTTGCCCTGCTGGTTGTCGCGGGCATCCTAGCGGGCACAGTCAACGCGCTGGCCGGTGGCGGATCGCTGCTGTTGTTCCCAACGCTGCTCGCCGTGGGCTTTTCGCCTCTTGCGGCGAATGTCACGAACTCGGTGGCGCAGTTCCCCGGCTATGTGGGTTTCGCGGTGGGCAGCCGGGGCGAGCTGAGTGGTCAGCTGGGCAGGGTGCTGTCAACCACCGGCGTCGCCATGGTCGGCTCCCTGGCCGGCAGTCTGTTGCTGCTCGTATTGCCCGCCAAGGTGTTCGATGCAGTGGTACCCGCGTTGGTGGCGCTGGCCAGCCTGCTGCTCGGGGTGCAACCTCGGCTCGCCAAGTGGATGGGCGAACCTGAACCCGGCGGCCCCGATCGTCGCGGGCTGTTGCTACCCGCGGTTTTTATCGCCGCCGTCTACGGTGGCTACTTCGGCGGCGCGCTGGGAGTTGTGTTGATCGCCGTGCTCGCGCTGGCCGCGCATGATGATCTGCGCAGGCTCAATGCCGTCAAGGGCGTTCTGTCGCTGATCATCAGTGTGGTCAGTTTGGTGGTGTTCGCTCTCGGCGCGCCGGTGGACTGGCTGGCCGTGGCACTACTTGCACCAGCCACTCTGGTCGGGGGCTACCTCGGCGCGAAGCTCGCCGGTCGGCTCGCGGCGGCGACGTTGCGGGGTGTGGTGGTCGTGGTCGGCTTGGCCGTGTCGATCTACCTATTCGTGATGTGAGCATGGCAGGAAAGCACGACACACCGGGCACCAAGGCGCGACACACCGGGCACTAGGGCGCGACACGCGGGGCTAGGGGAGGTAGGAGGTGTCGTTGACCAGCCTGACGATGGCGGGCCCGTCGGGATAGAACTCCGCCACCGACAGCGATGCGATGTCCAGGTGGAGGCGGTGCAACAGCGATGGCCCGGCGTCCAGTGCCATCCGCAATAGCGATTTGATCGGCGTCACGTGGCTGACCACTACCAGCGTGGCGGCGCCATGCTCGGCGATCAGCTGGTCACGTACCCGGCGGACCCTGCGATGAACCGAGTCCATGCTCTCGCCGTCCGGTGGCGCCACCGAGGTGTCGGTGAGCCACCTGGAGTGCAGGTCCGGATCGCGTGCACTGGCCTCGGCGAAGGTCAGCCCATCCCACGCCCCGAAATCAGCCTCTATCAGTCCATCGTGGACGCGCAGTGGCACGCCCAGCGCGCCGGCTACGGGCTCCGCGGTTTGCCTCGCCCGCAGCATCGGAGAGCTGACGACCGCGGCGACATCGCCGGCGCTGGACAGCCGAGCAGCGGCCGCCGCAGCTTGGCGCTCACCCAACTCGGTGAGCGGCCGGTCTGCGCGCCCGGAGTAGCGACCCTGCGCAGAGAACTCTGTCTGCCCGTGCCGCAGCATCAGCAGCCGAGTCGGCGAGCCGGTGGTACCGGTCCAGCGTGGCGGGGACGCGCTCGCTTCAACGGGGTTGCGGGCCACGCCGGCCTGGGCGTCCATCGCCTCGTTGGCCAACCGATCGGCGTGCGCGTTGCGGGCCCGCGGTATCCAGGTGTAGGTGACGGCGCCGAGCTCACGGGCCAGTCCGGCCGCCTCACCGGCCAGCGGACGCAAGTGCGGTTGTTTGACCTGCCAGCGCCCGCTCATCTGCTCGACGACCAGCTTGGAATCCATCCGCACCTCGGCGGCGGCCGCACCTTCCTTGAGCGCGGCCCGGAGCCCGGCGATAAGGCCCGAATACTCCGCGACGTTGTTAGTGGTGTGTCCCAGGCCTCCGTACGCCTCGGCGAGTAACTCCCCGGTGTCGGCGTCTCGAACCACCGCGCCGTACCCGGCTGGTCCGGGGTTGCCTCGGGAACCGCCGTCTGCTTCGACGATCACTCGCCGGGTCACAGGCCGGACTCCGCGGTACGCACCAGCACCACGCCACACTCTTCGCAGCGCAGCACCTGGTCAGCGGCTGCCTCCCGGAGGTGCCCGACCGCGGTCCGGTCCAGCTCCAGCCGGCAGGCGCCACAACGGCCCTCCTGCAACAACGCCGCGCCGGTACCGTTGCGGGCCCGGATCCGCTCATAAAGCGCGACCAGTTCGGTGGGCAGCTCATTGATGATGGTCTGCCGCTCCTGGTTGCGACGCTGCTCGGTGGCGTCAAGATCCGCCAGCGCGTCATCCCGGCGGCGGATGGCATCCAGGTGGCGCCGTTCAAGGTCGGCGAGCGCGGCACTGCCCCGCTCCAGGTCACTGTCGATGGCCTCGCGCCGCTCCATCACCTCGAGCAGATCGTCCTCCAGTACGGTTTGGCGACGTCGCAGCGTGGCCAATTCATGTTGCAAATCTTCCAGCTGCTTGCCGGAGGAGATCGACCCGGAATCCAGCAGCCCGCGATCACGCTCTCCTCTGGCCCGAACCTGGTCAATCTCCGCCTCCAGCTTGCGGATGTCGCGGTCCAGGTCGGACGCGGCGGTCTCCGCGGCGACCAACGAGTCCCGGCCGGCTCTTAAGCTCTTGTCGGCCTGCTCGATTTCGGCCAGCTCGGGCAGCGACCGGCGACGGTGCGCGGCGCGGGTCAGCTCGGCGTCCACCGCGGCCAGATCAAGCAGCCGGCGTTGTGCGGCGGGATCGGCGTTCACCGCGGGACCCTCCCAGGTGGCTGCGCCGAGCCGATCGTCCAGGGATCGGTGCGGCGATACGAAACGTGAACATCGACCGTACCGCCGAGAGCGCAGCCCAGCACCGTCGCGGCCTGCTCGCACCACGGGTGCTCGCTAGCCCAGTGGGCGACGTCCACCAGGGCCGGACCTCCGGCGGCCAAGTGTTCGGACGCCGGGTGATGCCGCAGGTCGGCGGTGACGAACGCGTCGACCCCAGCGGCGCTGGCGACGCCGAGTAGCGAGTCTCCTGCACCGCCGCACACCGCCACCGTGGTCACCATGCGCCGTGGATCGCCACCCGCCCGTACGCCCCACGCAGTCTCGGGCAGCGTGGCACGCACCCGGTCGGTGAATGCCCGCAGGGACTCGGGTTGGGGCAGCTCGCAGATTCGCCCGAGACCGGTGCGTGAGGTTTCGTCACGAGGGTCGAGCACACCGGTGACCCGCAGCCCCAGCACGTGGGCCAGCGCGTCGGACACTCCCGGGTCGGCCGCGTCGGCGTTGGTATGCGCGCAAAACAGCCCAACCCCAGCGCGAACCAGCCGATGCACCAGACCGCCTTTCGGGTCGTCGGCGGGCACCCCGTGCACGCCCCGCAGCAGCAACGGATGGTGAGTGACCAGTAGTTGGGCATCGTGCTCCAGCGCCTCGGCAATGGTCTCGGCGATCGGGTCTACCGCAATCAGCACGCGGTGCACCGGCTCGGCCGGATCGCCGCAGACCAACCCGACCGCGTCCCAGCTCTCGGCCAGCGCCGGCGGGTAGGCCGCCTCCAACGCAGCGACCACGTCACGCACGGTCGCAGTCATGACGCCGCCAGCGCCAGGCGCAGACCGTCGACCAGCGCACCGGCCAGGTGTGGAGGCCGGACTGCCACCCGTAGATGATCGGGTGTGAGACCGGGAAACGTGTCACCGCGCCGCACCGCGATACCGGCACCGGCAAGCGCGGCCCGGATGCGCGGTCCATCTGGTACCCGCAGGAGCAGGAAAGGTGCCGCGGCCGGCTGATGCACCGCGACCCCGGGCAACCCGGCCAGCCGGTTAGCCATCCACTCCCGATGCCGGGTGATCTGGGCCGCCGCGGCAGTGGCGTCGGCGACCGCGGTCGGCGCGCAGCACGCCTGCACCGCCTCCAGTACCAGCGTGCCCACCGGCCAGGGTGGGCGCGGTGCGGCGAGCCGAGCCAGCAGCTCCGGTGGGCCCAGCGCGTAACCGGCCCGCAGCCCCGGCAGGGCCCAGGTCTTGGTGAGGCTGCGAAATACCAGCAGGCCGGGGGTCTCGCGATCGGAAGCCAACGATTCCCGTTCGCCGGGCACTGCATCACCGAAAGCCTCGTCCACCACGAGCACCCGGCCGGGCTGGGCCAGCGCCCGCACGACCTCGGCCGGATGCAGCACAGAAGTCGGGTTCGTGGGATTGCCGAGTACGACCAGGTCGGCGTCGCCGGGGATCCGCTCCGGTTGCAACCGGTAGTCGATATCAGTGGGCACCCGACGGACCGGTATGCCGGCTCTGCGCAGGGCGACCTCGGGTTCGGTGAACGACGGGTGCACCACGGCGGCCGATCGGGGCGCCAACGCGGGCAGCAGGGCGAAGCCTTCCGCAACTCCGCCGAGCACGAGCACCTCAGCCGGATCGCGGCCATGCCGGGCGGCCACCGCAGCCCGGGCAGCGGCGTCCTGCGCAGTCGAGGGGTAGCTGCCCAACCCGTCCAACGCCGCGGCCAGCCGAGCGCGCAACCACGCCGGAGGCCGGCTGCCCCGCACGTTGACCGCGAAGTCGAGCAGCCCCGGCGCGGCGTCGACATCACCGTGATGACGCAGCAGCTGATCCATGTGGACATCAACGCTAGCGCGCGTCAGCGTTCGTGGGCCTCGCCTGCCCTGGTGTACTCGTCAAAGCCGGGTGGCTCAGACTGGCCGGGTGGAGGCTCGTAAGGTGCTCAGTGTCTGCTTCGTGTGCACCGGGAACATCTGCCGCTCCCCGATGGCTGAAATGGTGTTCACCGACGTCCTGCGCAAGGAAGGTCTGGCCCATCGGGTGCGGGTGAGCAGCGCCGGAACCGCTCCATGGAATGTCGGTAATCCCGCCGACCCGCGCACCGCGGAGGCGCTGCGTCGGTCGGGTTACGACTGCACGCATACCGCCGCCCAACTCAGCGCCCAGCACCTGTCCGCCGACTTGCTGGTGGCGCTGGACTACGGTCATTTCACGACACTGCGCCGGATGGTCCGCGATCCGAAACGGGTGGTGCTGCTGCGATCGTTCGACCGGGCCGCCGGGCGGGACCTCGACGTGCCAGACCCGTACTTCGGCGGTGAGCCCGGTTTCGACGAGGTGCTGCGCATGGTGCGCGCTGCGATGCCCGGGTTGGTGGCGTGGGTGCGAGAGCGGTTGTGAGGTCTCCGGCTGAGGCCGTCGCTGCCATTACCGGCCAGCGGGTGCGTGCTGCGACGCCTCGGGGCGCCATCTGGCTTGCCGAGCTGGGTGACGGGCGCACCGCGGTGGCCAAGCGGGGGCAGGCCGGGCAGGTGCAGGCCGAGGCGGCGGGGCTGCGTTGGTTGCAGGTGCCTGGTGGCCCCCCGGTGCCGCAGGTCTACGGACATGACGACCAGTGGCTGATCACCGAATACGTACCAGCTGGCCGGATGGATGGTGCGGGGTCCGAGCGGCTGGGGCGCGAGTTGGCCGCGCTGCACCGGGCGGGGGCGCCAACCTTCGGCGCTGCACCGCCGGGCGGACCGCAACGGGCGTGGATCGGCGCCGCTCCGATGGTCAACGTCGGTGGCGCCCGGTGGCCGCAGTGGTACGCCGAGCACCGGGTGCTGCGCTATCTGCGCAGTGCAGTGGACAACGGGGCGGTCGGCGCAGCCGGGGCCCGCGCTGTGCGCCGCACCTGCGAACGGATCGAGGAGCTGGCCGGGCCGGACGAACCCCCGGCGCGGCTACACGGTGACCTGTGGTCGGGCAACGTGCATGCCGGCGCCGACGGGCGGGCGTGGCTGCTCGATCCGGCCGCGCACGGTGGGCACCGGGAAACCGATCTGGCGATGCTCGCACTGTTCGGCTGGCCGAACTTGGAGCGGTTGCTCGCCGGTTACACCGACGTCGCCCCGTTGGCCCCGGGTTGGCAGCAGCGGGTGCCATTGCACCAACTGTTCCCGTTGCTGGTGCACGCGGTGTTGTTCGGTGGCGGCTACGGCGAGCGCGCGGCCGCCGCCGCCCGGGCGGCGTACCAGTAGTACCGGCTACCGTGGTGGCATGCGGTGGCGATTCCTCCTGCGCCCGGGCTGGCTGGCGCTGATCGCAGGGGTGATCTGCTTCACCATCGCAGCGTTCACCCTGCTGGCGCCGTGGCAGTTCCGCCGTGCGGCTGAGCGCGCGGACCGCAACACCGCCATCGAGCATTCCTTCAGCACGCCACCACGCCCGTTACGCGACGTGCTGGCTAGCCACGCTGAACCCGACAAGGCCACCGAGTGGCGACCGGTTCAGGCCAGCGGGCACTACCTACCCAGCGCTGAGATGGTCGTCCGGCTGCGTACCGTGCAGGGTGAGCCGGCCTACGAGGTCGTGGTTCCGATGCAGCTGGCCGACGGCTCGTACCTGCTGGTTGACCGGGGCTATCTACGCCCGGCAGAAGGCGTACGGATCCCGAGCTACCCGCCGGCGCCGGGTGGCGAAGTCTCCGTGACGGGCCGGCTCCGAGCTGATGAGCAGGACCCGCAAGGCGGCACGGTCGTGCAGCAGGACGGTCACCGGCAGATCTATGCGGTGAGCAGCCGCACGGTAAGCGCCGCCACCGGCGTGCGACTGGAGCCGGGCTACCTGCAGCTGATGGACGGCTCCCCAGGGGCGCTGTCCGCGCTACCGCTTCCACAACTAGACGCCGGACCGTCGTTCGTCTACGCCCTGCAGTGGATCGCGTTCGGCACGATGGCCCCGCTCGGGCTGATCTACTTCGCGTGGCGGGAAGCGACCGAACGGCGCCGCGAGGACAACTGGTCCCCGGATGCCGGCGATACCTTGCAGCACTCGCCGAGCGCGGCTGGGTTGTGACGGGCAGCTGGCCGCTAGCACCGGATACCGCTCACCAGCGCCGCAAGCGCTGCGGCGGCGAGCCCGATCACCCGCGACAACTCGACTCCCCGGGTGAGGTCACCGGCGTCGGGCGTGCGACCGTGGCCCATCACCGGCCGCTGTTCGATGCCGTGCCGATACTGGGTACGGCCCCCCAATCGCACTTCCAGCGCCCCGGCGAACGCCGCTTCGACCTGCCCGGCGTTGGGGCTGGGATGCCCGGCCGCGTCACGGCGCCAGGCCTCCCACGCACTGCGGGCCGAACCGCCCACCAGGGGCGCGCAGAGGGTGGTCAACCCAGCAGTGGCTCGGGACGGCAGCAGGTTGGCCACGTCATCCAGCCGGGCCGCAGCCCAACCGAAGCGCCGGTACCGCGGCGAGCGGTACCCGACCATCGCATCCAGGGTGTTCACCGCGCGGTAGGCGAGCAACCCCGGCACTCCGGCAACCGCACCCCAGATCAGCGGAGCGACGACGGCGTCGGAGGTGTTCTCGGCGATCGACTCCACGCTCGCCCTGGCTATACCGGCCAGATCAAGACTGGCCGGATCCCGACCGCACAGGTGGGGTAGCCGGGACCGGGCGCTGTCGAGGTCCCCCGCGTCCAGCGCCCGGGCCATCGCCGCACCTTCCTCGGCCAGCGAGGCCGCGCCCAGCGCAACCCAGGTGGCCAGCGCGGTGGCTGCCGTTTGCAGGACAGCGCGCCCGCGACCGGCCCGTTCCAGCAGACCGCCGGCCGCCGCAGCAGCACCGACCAGGGCGCCGGTGTAGATCACGCCGGCCAGCTCGTGTTCGGTATACCAGGTGCGTTCGGTCCTGCCGGCGAGCCGACCGAATGCAGCGACCGGGTGATAGCGAGGGGGATCGCCGAACGCGGCGTCGGCGGCGACGCCGAGCAGCAACCCGATCGCGCGCGCTGCACCCACTGCTCGACCCCCGGATGTCCGCACCGAAGCGGACACCCTACTGGTGCTTCCGGGTGCCCACCCGACGGGTGCTGACCAGCTCGTTCTTCCGGATTTTGCCCATCTCATTGCGGGGCAACGCGGTGACGAAATGCACCACCCGCGGTCGCTTGTGCGGGGCGAGCAGGCCGGCGACGTGGCTCGCGAGTTCCGGCGCATCGGGCGGTGGGTCGCTGCCGGTGACCACCCAGGCCACCACCCGCTCTCCGAGGTCCGGGTCAGGCTCTCCGGTGACGGCCGCTTCGACCACCCCGGGGTGCTCCAGCAAAGCGTTCTCGACCTCTCCCGCGCCGATCCGGTACCCACCGCTGGAGATCAGATCTGTGCTGCGGCGCCCGACCAGCTGCAGATAGCCATCCGCGCCGCGGGTGGCGAGATCCCCGGTACGCAACCAGCCGCCGTTCATCACCTCAGCGGTGGCATCGGGCCGATTGAGATAGCCCTGAAACAACGTGGGGCCAGCGACTTCGATCTCCCCGACAGTCTCGTCGTCCGAATCCTCGAGGATTGCGCCGGAGTCGTCGACCAGCCGAAGCGCCACCGGCTCCAACGGCGGCCCGACGGTGGCCGCCCGGCGCGGTCCGTCCGCCCGCACCGCGCAAGTGATCAGTGACTCGGTCATCCCGTATCGCTGCACCACGTGCTGCCCGGTCACCGCCGCGATTCGGTCGTGATCGCGCACGGACAGCGCGGCGGAGCCCGAGACGAGCAGCCGGGCGCGCCCCAGCGCCGCAGCCACCTGGGAATCCCGCTCAGCTGCGTCCGCTAACCGGTGGTACATCGTCGGCACCCCGAAAAACATCGTCGCGGCGCCGGCCAGTTCCTTGGCCACCTCGCCGACCGAGAACGAACCAAGGTGATGCAGCGCGCCGCCGAGCCGCAGCGGTCCCAGCACACCGAGCACCAGGCCATGCACGTGAAACAGCGGCAACGCATGCAGCAGGACGTCGTCGGCGCTCCACCGCCAGGCTGCGGCCAGCGCGTCCAGGTCGGCGGCGAGCGCACGCCGTGGCAACACAACCCCCTTGGGCGGACCGGTAGTGCCCGACGTATAAACGATCAGCGCCGGCGACTCGGGATCCGGCTCGGGTGGCAGGAGATCGTCTGCTGCCCGCAGGTCGACATCGACCCGCGGTAGTGCGCGCAGCGGATCCGGCAGCGCGGCTTCGCGGGTCGTGACAACCAGGTCAGGGCGCGCGTCGGAGACGACATGGCGCGCCTCGCGGCTACCGAGCCGCGGGTTGATCGGTACTGCCGGTGTCCCAGCCATCAGCGCTGCCACTACTGCCACGCAGGTCTCCAGCTGCGGTGTAGCCCAGATCGCCACCCGGGTGGCGCCGGACAATCGCCTGGCCAGCGCCGCTGCCACCACTGGCAGTTCTCGATAGGTCACCGAATGCTGCCCGAATCGCAACGCGACGGCATCAGTGGGATGACGCAATGCAGGGAACAATGTGGGGATACCCACTAGCAGTCCTTTCGAGATCGTTGTTGAACTAAGGTAATGTTCACACCATGGCCGAGGGGGTTTCCGTCGTCGATACCGCAGCTCGGCCGTTTGAATTGTGGATGACCTCGAACCTCTCGCTCGCGCTGGCGTTCAACTGCTTACTCCCGGTGCTGCTGCCGTCCTACGTGCTCTCCACCGGCGGCAGCGCCACCGATGTCTGGGTGGCGATGGGGATGGCGGGGCTGTTCGCGCTGCTGGGTCCCTGGATCGGTCGGCTCGCAGGCCGGCGCCGGGCGCACCGATCGGCGCAGGTAGCGGGCATGCTGGGGATGGCTGCGGGGTTGGTGATGCTGGCGCTGTCGCCGGGCGACTCGCTGTCGATCGTGCTGGCTATCGCCGTGATGGGCATCGGTGCCGCGGCGGTGACGGTCGCCGCTCCCACCTTCGTCTTGGGTACCGATCTGCCCGCCGGGATCCAGTCTCGGCAATTGACCTGGCTGCAGCTCAACTTGGATCTGGGCAAAATTGTAGGCGGTTTGCTACTGGGCGTGATGGCGACGCAGAGAATGGGATTACACACCCAGTTCGCGATTGGCGGACTCGTTATCGGTGTGCTAGGCGTACTGGTGTGGGCGGCGAGTCGTTATGCGGCCGAGCGAATACACAAACCGGAGATTGATCTCACCGCGGCGCTCGGGCCATCCGACACTGCCGTGCCGTGGCGGACGTTGCTGCTGTCGCTGTTCGGCGTCCCGGTGATCGCCCAGTTGTTGGGCAGCGTGACCGTAATGGAGATCCAGGTTTCCACGATGCTGGCCGTGTCCGGCGCGGTCGGCATCGGCCTGTACTTCCTCGCCGGTCACTGGATGGCCCGATCCGGTCCCGGTTTGGTCTGGGCGATCGGTCATACCCTGCGCGGAGCAGGCGGTGCCGTCCTCGGTGCCCTAGGCCTGGTACGCGGCTCGCCCTACCTCGTCGTGCTGGCCGCATTCCTGGTTTTGGAGTCGGCTCCCGCCATTGCCTGGATCATGCAGGCCCGCTCAGCCACCCGATCTCGCCGCGGGAGCAGCGCAGGAGCTGCGGTGACAACGAAGACTTGCCGGCACAGCGTTGCGGTCGGGCGACCGGACCCGCGAACGAGCCGCCACGTCGAGCCCGGCGGCGTGCTGGTTTCCCCATCGCCGGGCTTAGCGGTGTCCCGATCGACTTAGCCTGCGGCGGTCTCATCGTCGGCGGAGACGATGGCCCCAAGAAGCGGTCAGGTTCGGGTGAGGGCACGGATCTGGGCCGCGGCATCCGGCCAGCCGGCGATCAGCTCGGCGCGCCGGCCGAGACGCAGCGCTGACCACTCGAACGGCGGGGCCATGGTGGTACCAGCCAGCGTCCACTCGCCCAGTGTGCTGGAGCCCTGCCACACCCCCGCGGGAACGACGAACTGCGGTGTCGCGCCGCTGGCAAAGTCTGGTCCGAGTATCGGCTGCTCGATCCGGCCGCCCGGGTGCAGTAGCAGCAGCTGCAGCGGCGATCCGGCGTACCAGTGATAGAGCTCCACGCCGTCAAGCGCGTGCAGCGCAGAGAAGTCCGGGGCGAGCAACATGAAATAGATCACCGAGCTGTGCGCGTCGGCGTAGGTGCGGCGAAACAAACCGCCTTCCCCGGGCAGCGGCTCCAGCCTGAGCCGCCGCGCGATCTGCTCCCCCTGGCTGCGGCTATTCATGGCCGGCGACGCGGGCATCACTTGCGCACGATCGACCGGGCTTGCTCGATCGCGCGCGCAAAGATCGGAAGCGACCGTTCCGCTACCTCATCAGGCGCCGTCAGCGAGATGCGGAAGCAGCCCGCCATCTCGACGACATGACCTGGGTCGAAGAAGGGCCGCAGGAGCCGCTGCACCACCTCCGCTTGCTTAGCAATCACCTGCGCCATATCGATCATCCCTTCGATGCCTGCGCGGCACTGTCTACAGCTCGCGTCTCTCAAGCAGACGGTCCAAACAGGTGCCCTGGCGCGCGGCGCAGGGAATGCAGCCGCGGTACACCCGCCATCGATCCGATACACCCGGCGGCCGCACCGAGAACACGACCGCGGCTACCCCGCCGACCACCGGCAGAAACCTACCGGGAGCTTCGTCACGGTGCCCCGCGGCCGTCAGGAACCGGGCGTCAGGTCTCACCCGAATGGCAGGTATCAAAGGGCAACCAACCAACGCTCTGTTTCTCTGCGAGCCAGCCGGGCCGTAGGCGCAAGCCACGATCCGTGCAAGGAAAGGGTTCGCTGCAAGTTCAATATTTAAACGCAGGAAGGCGAGTCCATGGCAGTTGACCTGAGCAGGCTGGGTGCTTTCGCGTCCGATCCGACCGGCACCGGTGTTCCCGTCGAGTTCCGCCTTTTCTTACCAGATCTGCCCGACGGTTTCGCAGTGGACGTGCTGATCATCCACTACGAGGACAGGTTCGTGGAAGGCGTGCCGGCTAACGTGTACCCTTTGGCCCGTGGAAATGACGGCATTTGGACCGCCAACCTCACTATTACCCTGCAGGAAAGAACGCATTTCGGACGCAGCGGCCGATACCTGTATCGCTACCGGCTCCGGCAGGGCGCTAGGACGGTCACCGAGTGGTTCACCGATCCATTCGCATATGTCACCGACGACGTGGGCGCCCTCGCGGCCTTCGATACGCCCGAGAGTATGTCTGTGTACGAGTGGCATGATGACGCGTGGAAAGTTCCGGAGCTGGATCAGCTGGTCATCTACGAGCTGCAGGTAGCGGAGTTCAACGCAACCTTCGACGGTGTAATCGACCGCCTACCACACCTTGCCAGTCTCGGTGTGAACTGCATCGAGTTGCTGCCGGTAACGAGCCTGCAGCTCGACTTCGACTGGGGTTACGGTCCATTGCACTACTTCGCGCCCAACGAACGGTGGGGCGGAGCACCCGGGCTCAAACGGCTAGTCGACGCCTGCCATGTCGCCAAAATTGCCGTCATTCTCGATGTCGTTTTCCAGCACACCGCAGAAACGTTTCCCTACTACCTCGTCTACGTTGACGCGGGAAACGCGCGCGGCACTCCCGGGAAGCCGTCCGGACCGATGATGACCGGCAAAAAAGGTAAATTCGGGCCGCCAATCGACTATCACAAGCCATTCTCGCTGGAGTTCACGAGCGCGGTGACCCGGTACTGGCTGGAAGAATTCCACGTCGACGGTTTCCGCTACGACGAGGCCGGCGACCTCGTGGGCGCTGACGAGGTACCCCAGACTTGGGAACCTCTCGCGACCATCCTGTCCGACGCCTACATGACCTCACTTCGGCTGCCGCGCTTCACAGATTCCGGGGAGGCTCACAGCGGCGAGTACAGCCGCATCATTCAAGTCCCCGAATACCTCGATGGCCCTGCGATATTCGACCACACATGCGCATCGGCCACCTGGCAGGACACGACCCTCTACCGAGCTGAGGACGCCGCCCGAACCGGTGGCCTGTCTTTTCCCAACGACGACTTCCCACACGCCCTCGATGCCGGCTTCAGTGGCTACCCCCGCGTCCGGCGCGCTCCTGACACAGCCGGCAATCTGGTGGAGCGGCCAGTAGCGCCGTTGCAATATGTAAATAGCCACGATCACAGCCATCTGGTGGCATTTCTCACCGGTGACCAGTTTTTAACTTTCATCGACAACGACATACACAAACCGCAGCATCATCCTTTAGCAAACCGCGATCGGTGGTACAAACTGCAGCCGTTCGTCGTCGCCTTGTTCACGGCGTCCGGAATCCCCATGCTGTGGCAAGGGCAGGAGTTCACCGACAATTACATCATCCCCGCGGAGGGCGACGCACGCATCCATGATCGCCGCGATGCGCACTGGGACTACTTCTATGACCCAGAGGGTCGCCCACTCGTCACGCTGCACCGCCGGCTCGCGTCGCTGCGCGCCAGCCGAGCCGCGCTACGTAGCTGGAACTGGTACTATTTCTACCTGCAGTCCCGACCGGGCGCCGGCGTTTTTGCGTACCACCGTTTCGAAGGAAACGAACACGCCATCGTCCTCCTCAACTTTTCGGATACAGAGCAATCTGTCACGGTTCCCTGCCCAGCTCCGGGCATCTACACCGAGTTGGTCGACGCGCCGTACAGGTCCACGCCCAAGCAGGTCACTGGCACAACTGTCGACGCTGATTTGACGTTGCACGTGGCATCCAACTACGGCTACATCTACTACAGTCCCTAACTGAGCTGTCGGCAAGCTGACACCTCTCATGTCATCTACCTGACGGCGGACCGCGCGATCGGTTGAGATAATCCCGCTCAGTCCAAATCTTGTCCCGGCGGGAGTGCTTCTGCCGTTGCACGTCGCGAGCGGGCTGGTCACCCGGAGCCAACTCGAGGAGGTTTGCGATGAGCCTGGACACTGCGCCCACCGGGCCGGCGACGCCGCCTTCCATCGCAGCCCCGCCCGCAGCCTTCGGGCAACACCTGCCGGAAACGGTCATGATCCGCGACGCAGCCACCGAGGATTTCGACCAGGCATCGGCCGTGATGCTGGACGCATACCGAGAGTACAAACCCGATCCGCTGCCCCCCGAGTGGGCGGATACGTGGGAGGCTTACTGGCGCGAGATCGGCGCGGTCGGTTCGCGCGCGCACGAGGCGCAGCTCATCGTCGCAACCATCGGCGACCACATCGTCGGAGCGGTCACCTTCTATCCCGAGGGACCTGACTCAAGCGTCGTCGACTGGCCGCCCGAATGGGCCGTCGTCCGGCTCCTGGCCGTCTCGCCAGACCGGCGGCGCCAGGGGATCGGCCGGGCCCTCACCCAAGAGTGCGTGCGACGGGCTCGACGGCAAGGGGCGCGAGCTGTCGGCCTCCACACGGACTCGCGCATGCCAACCGCGCAGCGGCTGTACTCGCAGCTGGGATTCCTCCGAGCGCCCCGACTCGACTACCAACCCATTCTCGACGCGGCCATCACGGTCATGGGATGGACTCAGGAGCTCGCCACCGCACCCAGCGAGCCCGACTGACCCCGTCGATCTGCCATCGGCAACTGTCGAGTCGAGTTACGACCTGATCAGGGGTGCGCCGGAGCGAGGCCGGCCTGGACCGCGACTACCTCGTCGTAGAGCTGGTTCATGCCCAGTTCCTGGGCTGCGTGCAGGGCATCCGCGAGCAGCTTCCGGGCTCGCCGACGGTCGGAGGTGGCGCCGCGGCGAGCGAGCATGGCACCGTAGGGGCGAACGAGGTCGTAAATGATTGCTCCCTCGCGGACCGAGCCAGCGTGGGCAGCCAGCAATGTGAGTCCGACGCCGGCCATGCACAGCCAAAACGGCGGCGGGATCTGGTCTCGGACAGGCCAGATTGAGGGGAAGCTCTCTGTGACCCTCGATCGGTCCCCGGCGAGTACGGAGACGACCATGCTCATCAACCTGGCAAGTTCTGGTGGGTGTTCGCGTAGCGCGGGCGCGAAGTAGGCGGCGGCCTCCTGAGGCCGTCCTTGCAACGACCGTAACGTCACCATCTGGATGTGGTGCGAAAGCCGTACGTTGACGTCCCCGACCTGCTCTCCGAGCGCCCGCGACCGCTGCGCAAGCGCCTCGGCATCGGCGAAGGCGCCGTGCAACATCGCTTGGGTAGCGCGAAACATGAACACGTAGGCGATGAAATGCGGGTAGCCGACTCGTCGGGCCAGCGCCGCGTACAGGTCGATCTCGCGCTCGGCGCCCGGTATGTCGCCTAGCTCGAACAGGTCTGCCATCTGCCAGACGTGTCCGGCCAGCTCCAGGGCAAAGTCGCCGGCTTGCTGGGCGAGCTCGATGATCTCGGCTGATAACGCAACGCGCTCCTCGAGGTTGCCCGGCCCCCACACCGCGAGGTGACGGGCGTGCAGCGCGTAGGCCAGCGTCGGACCGTCCCGCAGCCGGCGGGCCAGGTCCACGGATGCTCCACTCAACGAGTCCCTGCGGGCCAGCGAGTCGAACGGCGAGAGATACAGGGCGGTGGCCAGCCGGGCCAGGATCCGAACCTTGAGCACGGTCTCCTGCTCACCCAGCGCCGCCAGCGCCTCCTCGAGGACCTCGACTTTGACCGGGTCGTAACACCAGGCCTCCATGTACGCCCCGCCGTAGCCGACCTCGCCCAGCCGCAGGGCCGCCTCGGCCAACTGGTCCGGATCCTGAAACTGTCGAGCCAGGAAGGTAGCCGCCTGAAACGTCGCGCTGGCTTCGGAGACGTGCCCAGCCCACCACTGGGCATCGCCCAAAGCAAGCAGCAAATCGAAGCGCTTCAGCGCGGCGGCTGGGTCGATCGCGACCGCCCGTTCCAAGGCTGCGCGCAGGTTGGGCAGCTCGGTGGCCAGCCGCTGCAGCACCGGATCGTCTCGCCCGGCCCGCAGCACCGCCGGTTCGGCGCGCTCGGCCAACCCGACGTAGTAGGCCAGGTGCCGCTCGCCCACCGCGTCGAGTTCACCGGCTTCGGCTAGCCGCGCGGCGGCGTACTGGCGCACCGTCTCCAGCAACCCGTAGCGCAGCTCGGCCTCCTGTTCCCGGGTGGTGACCAGGGACTGGTCGACCAGCCCGGTCAACAGGTCCAGCACGGCGTAGCGATCGATACCTTCGCCGACACAGACCTGCTCTGCGGCATCCAGCATCCACCCGGCACTGAACACCGACAGCCGCCGCAAAAGCGTCCGCTCGCCCTGGCTGAGCAGTTCGTAGCTCCAGTCAAGGGAAGCCTGCAAGGTTCGGTGGCGCGGCACCGCGATGCGGCTGGCGCCGGTGAGCAGGTGAAAGCGGTCCCCCAGGCGGTGAGCGATCTGCTGTGACGACAGCAGCCGCACCCGCGCGGCGGCCAGCTCGATGGCGAGCGGGATGCCGTCGAGCTCGTGGCAGATCTGCGCGATGGCCGGCGCGTTGGCCGCAGTGAGCAGGAAATCGGGCCGCACCTGTGTTGCCCGGTCCACAAACAGGCGCACGGCGTCGGACTGCCGCAGCGCCTCTACCGGTTCCCGGTAGGTGTCAGCGGGCAGCGACATCGACGGCACCCGCCATGCCGTCTCCCCCGGCACGCCTAGAGGTGCGCGGCTCGTCGCCAGCACCGTCAACGACGGGCACTTGCGCAGCAGTACATCGGCAAGCTGTGCACAGGCGAGCAGCAGATGCTCACAGTTATCCAGGACGAGCAGAGCCCGGCGGGCGTGCAGGTAGGCAACCAACGTGCCCAGCGGACCGTGACCCGGCAGCTCCCGTAGCCCGATAGCGCCGATCACTGCGGCCGGCAGCAGCGCGGCATCGTCCAACCGCGCCAACTCCACCCACCACACGGCGTCAAGCCGGCCATCCAGCGTGCCGGCCGCTGCCTGCAACGCCAGGCGGGTCTTACCGCACCCGCCAGCCCCGGTCAGCGTCAACAGCCGCACCTGCGCCAGCAGCTCACCGACCTCCATGAGCTCCGTGGACCGGCCGACGAAACTGGTCAGCGCACTCGGCAGATTGGTGGACAAGGTGCCCAACGAACGCAGCGCCGAAAACTCCACCGGCAGGTCCGGGTGCAGCAGCCCGAACACATGCTCCGGGTGACCAAGATCTTGGAGCCGGTGCACACCCAGGTCGACCAGTTCGGCACCGTCGACAAGCCGATCGGCCACCAGATCCCGCGTCGTCTCCGACAGCACTACCTGACCGCCGTAGGCCAGGGCGCGCAGCCGGGCACAGCGGTTGACACCCGGGCCGAAGTAATTCACCTCGTCACGTAGCTGCGCCTGCGCAGTGTGCAACGCGATGCGTAACGTCAACGACGCACCCTGGGGCCAACGCTCGGCGGCGAAGGCGCGTTGGATATCCAGCGCAGCGGCCAGCGCGTCCGAGGCGCACGCGAATGCCGCGACCACGCTGTCGCCCCCGCCCTGTTCCTCCGGTCGCACCCCGCCATGTAGCGTGATTACCGCGTCCAGCAACTGGTAGTGCCGGCGGATCGCAGTACCCATCGCCTCCGGGGCGGACTCCCACAGCAACGTCGAGCCCTCGACGTCGGTCAACAGGAACGTCACCGTGCTGACCGGCAGGTAAGCAGCGGCCTGCCCGACACTGCTCATCTCCACTGCGGGCACTCCCCACCGCGGCGTGCCGATCCCTCCCAGCCCGGGAACTCGCGACAGTGTCCCATCGCCGACCACCGACACGCATGCGATTAACGCGAGGACCTCCGTGGTGAGTCGTTGCTAGGTGACCGCTACACCGTTGATCACGACGACAGCGACGGCGGACGTGTGCGGCAGCTGCCACAGCGATGTTCGGGGCGACCGGCGGCATGCACGCTCCGGACCCCGGAGTAATTACTTTCTTCACACCGAGTGGCGTAACCTGCTTGGTGGGCGAGGGGACGGCGCCGACGTCTTACTTGGCTAACTCGGCCAGTGATGCTCCGGGCGTCCCTACGTCGGGGGACTACAAGTCGAGTCGAGCCGAGCGCGCGATCGGGGGTCGCTCGTGAAGTAGAGGGCCATGGCCATATCAACTCCCAGCTCCGCTCCCACCTTGCGAGAAAACGACAGCACGATCCATATTCTCTGGATCAACTGCGGCTTGTCCTGCGACGGGGAGTCGGTTTCGTTGACCGCGGCGACCCAGCCCAGTATTGAGGAAATCGCCCTCGGGGCCCTTCCCGGCCTGCCCAAGGTTGCATTGCACTGGCCTTTGATCGACTTTGAATGCGGCCCCGAACAGGGCAGCGACAATTTTATCGAATGGTTCCACAAGGCCGACCGGGGCGAGTTGGAACCGTTCGTGCTCGTCATCGAGGGCGCCATCCCGAACGAGACGATCAACGGTGATGGCTACTTCACTGGTTTCGGCCGTCACCCTGGCACCAACCAGCCGATCACGGTCAACGAGTGGCTGGACAAGCTCGCGCCCAGGGCCACGATCGTGCTCGCGGTGGGCACCTGCGCAACCTACGGCGGTGTGCACGCCATGGCGGGTAACCCGACTGGTGCCATAGGTGCGCCGGACTACCTCGGCTGGGATTGGAAGTCCAAGGCCGGCGTCCCGATCGTTTGCGTGCCCGGCTGCCCGGCACACCCGGATAATCTGTCCGAGACGATCCTGTACCTGCTCTACCAAATAGCCGGTCAGTCGCCGATGATCCCATTGGACGAGCATCTACGCCCGCGGTGGTTGTATGGCGGCACGGTGCACGAGGGTTGTGATCGGGCCGGGTATTACGAGCAAGGTGAGTTCGCCGAGACATACGATTCACCAAAATGCTTGGTGAAGCTGGGATGCCGTGGTCAACTGGTCAAGTGCAACGTGCCCAAGCGAGGCTGGATCAATGGTGTCGGTGGGTGTCCGAATGTGGGTGGCATCTGCATTGGCTGCACCATGCCCGGCTTTCCGGACATATTTATGCCTTTCATGGAGCCGATGCTGGTCGCTGGGCGAACGGCCTCCGCGAGCGGCGCGCCAGAGAATGAGGCCTACAGTTCAGTCATTCGGTCACTGCGCGGGTTCGCCCGCAGAAAGTCCGACACCGAGGGCCCGTGGCGTAAGAAGGGATCCCAAGTCGTCACCGGCTACATTCCCGACTGGAGCGACAATCGAACGCAGTCGACCGTGCCACAGCCCCGTCAAGGCACCGGGACACCCCGCACCGGTGCACAAGCCAGGACAGCGGGACAACCCGTGGCGATCGGGACGCTGGTGCTGGTCGCGGTCTGGTGCCGCTCGGTGGGGACCACCTGGACATTGGAACTTCACGAGCTCGACCCGGGCATGGCGCTGGGTACGCTGGTGGACTGGATCAGCTCGGGGGTGCCCACCTCCCAGCCCCAGCCGGACGACGCGTTGGCCCACCAGCTGCTGGCGAACCGCGGACTGCACCTCTACCCGGATTCCACCGCCGGCCCCTGCACGTCCAGTCGAAGCAGCATCGGCTACGTCCGCGCAGACCCGTGAGCCGATCAGTAGTCGATAGCCGTAGCGAGCCGGCCGGGGTGGTTGCTACCCGGCCGCTACCTAGGGGGACCCTGCCAGCCGCTGCTGGCTGGTGACTGCACCTTTGTTCTCATGATCAACCGATGGTCTGGGCGCTGCGGGCGTAGGCCTGGGCGTAGCCGTAGACGTTCCTGGCGTAGTCCAAAGAGTTGTTGTAGGACAAAATTGCCCGCAGCCAGTCCTGACCCCCAGCCAGGTTGCGGTTGCCGGCGCACAAATACCTCGCCGCCGCCAAAGCGGCGTTGTCGATATTCTGCGGATCGGTCATCCCGTCGCCGTGCGCGTCAGTACGCCAGATGGCCCACGCTGACGGGATGAACTGGAAAGGTCCCACGGCGCGCTCCCAGATCTTGTCCCCGGTCAACCGCCCCCCGTCGGTGGCCGCGATCGCCCGGTTGCCGTTGGTGCCATTGAGTGCGATACCGATGATGGGCGTGGAGGGCCGGCCATCAGCCAGCAGGGTCCGGCCTCCGATGGTGCCGTGCTTAGATTCCACCGCGGCAATGCCGGCCAGGGTGGCCCAGCTGAGCTGGCAGCTGGGACGGCTGGTGGCCATCACCGCATGCGCGTAGGCATAGGCCTCCAACGCTCGCACGGGAATCCCGGTAACCCAGGACATCCGGCTGGCCCAGGCGGCATAAGCCGACTGGGGCCCACCCGCAGGGGTGGCCGGTGCGGGCATCTGGAGGGGGACCGTAACGGTCGAGGATGGCCCGGCGATCGGTGCAGCAGGCGATAGACCAGCCGGCGCGGCCGCGGGCTCGGGGGCATCGAGCAACGCCGGGGGTGCGGCCATCGCGACTGGGGCCGACGCAGCCAGTCCCCGTTCGGGCGACAGGGCGGCCACCGTGGTCAACACCGCCGCCATCAAACTCGCAGAGGCCAGCGCACCACCAGAGACCGCGGCACTTAATCCGGAATGCCACACCCGGCGGAAGACTCCGCGCTTTCGCCGACACGATTGGGTCTTGGGTTGCCCGCTAGACGCAGCAGTCGACCTGTCGCTGCTCATATCACCGATCAACGACTGACCGCCCAGCCAGACACGCGGCGGAGGTCGAGCCACCTTTCGCATGTTGACGCCCTGTCGGGGACCGCGATGAACGAGACCAAGGCTGAGACCACCCGTCAGGTCGGGCAGGATCCGCTGGGACGTTGGCAGGGCGGAGCGGAGGGCGGGGTGAGGACGAGCACTAGATCGTGCGGGGCGTAGCAGTCGGGTCCCACCCCGGGCCGTCCTGCGGCGGCGGAGTAATTGCGGATGTTGTACGTGGTGTAGGAGTTCGGACTGTGGTGGAACTGCACCGTCTTGTCCACCCGGAAGCTCTCCGGAAAACCAAGGTCATAGCCCTGGTCATCGAGTTGATGGAAGTCGTTCCTTTTCCCGTAGGCGTCGATGCTGCCCGTGATTCTGACGCTCGCTGGGTTCGAAGTAGATGGTCACGCTTTGGAGGAACCCTGAGTCGTGGGTCACGTTGGAGAAGACGACACCGATCCGGCTGTGGAGGACCCGGTACTCGGGGTTGTTTTGTCCTGGCCGAAGGGATACATGACGCAGTGGTGTCCGAGCAACCCGTACGAATACTAGCGAGGATTTGTTCCTGCTCCTCTAATGCAATCTTCATGCGGTCTATGGTGGGCACGCAAGTAAAGCCAAGTATGCGAATACGGTAACCAACCCGCCGGAGCCATTCGGCGAATAGTGGCGTTCAAAGTGTTGTTAGAGCCTCCCGGATTGGAATCCGTGACATTTCCAACCTGTTTGCAAACATGTTTTCCAAAAATAGTTCGGCCGGGCCCGATCTCCCCGAGAAAACAGGACTTCCCGAATAGTACAAGAGCTTCATCTTTACGGCGCGCCAAAGGTACTGAATCGATGTTTTGTATCCTCAACTTCCTACCTCTCTGGCATAAAGTTCGGGACGGCGATCTTGCATGACCTGTAGGCGCCCCCTGGTCTCCTCTATCTTATCGAGGTGAATTTCTGCAACAAGAATAGTTTCTTCAATTTCCGACGCGGCCGCCACTACTGTGCCGTATGGATCAATGACACGACTGTTTCCGCAGAAGGTTAGTCCAGGACCATCGGTGCCGATACGGTTTGCCGTGACCAAGTAGAGCTGGTTTTCGATGGCACGTGCTTCTGTAAGCACTTTCCAGTGCCCCACTCGCAACAACGGAAACGCGGAAGGTAAAATAAGAATCTGGGCGCCGGCAAGTGTTAGCGTCCGAGCAACTTCCGGAAATCGCACATCATAGCAGGTCATGAAGCCTACTTGTGCGTCAGCGATATGGGACAAGACAAGCCGGTCACCGCTACCAAGGTAGTGATGTTCGAACATCGGTTCCGCGGTGATCAAGTGAGTCTTGCGGTACTTTGCGATGATGTCACCCATCTGATCGATCGATACAATCGTGTTGAATACCGCATCGTCGGCCCGCTCTGAAAGACCTGCAACGACATGAAGCCCGTAAGCTCGCGCTGCTTCCCGGAGCTGCTTTACAGGACCATCCGTCCAGTTTGACGCAGTCTCAAGGATGGTCGTCATGAGATATCCGGTATCGCTCATCTCAGGAAAAACAACCAGTTCGCAGTCAGCGTCGGCACTGCGTGCGACAAACTCATGCATTTTTTTGACATTCTGAGCCACGTCACCAACTGCGCAGTCCATCTGGACCACTCCGACCCGCATCGTTCCTCCAGCTGTCGCAGGTGTGAAGCCTTCGTTGAGACTTACATGCTAGGATACAAGTGGCCTAGTGTCCGTCTCGATTTTCGGTTACCGAATGAGTGAATAGCACACTGAAAGTAAGCCGCAACTCGGTCCTTTAGCTAAATTCTGTCTGAGAAACTTGTCGCCGCCGTGTTGATCGGTGATAGCTGCGCGTCCCACGTCAGCCGGCCGATGCGTGAACCCTTGATGATATTGCACCGCTTGAAAGCCCCAGCCGCATGATCACCTACGCCGGCCGTCGACAGCGTAGGTGGACCTCCGGTGTGCCTGGACGGAGGAGGATCGCTGACCGAGGAGTCGCCGGGCTCGATTTGGGCGCACAGGCCGACCATCAAGGTCACAGGGGCTGTGACGTGGTCTCTTGTGGAGGTGCTACGCACGGTGACTGCCGGTTTCTACCGGTTGTGGCACCGCTTGGTGCACGCTGCGCTGGTTCGCCAGGGCGACGGTTGCGGTCCCGAGCTGGTCCGCGACCTCATGCGTGGGCTGGGCTTGGTTCCGTGCCGGCCACGGTTGGTGGAACACGGACCTGTATTCCCCACCCGTGTCGGTACTCGCATAGAGTCGCGCGATCTGAATCGGCATTTTGAAGGCATTCGCACTCGTGCTGGCTACCCACTTGTCCGACTACACGACTTCCGCCACCCCGTGCTGAGCCTTCTACTCCAGCTCCGGACACCACCGCATGTCGTTCAGCGGATCGCCCGGCATGCCGACCTCGAGGTCACCTTCGGCATCTACGCGCACACCGACCCTGACGCATGCGTCAAGCGCTGGACAGCATCGAGTGGGAGGACCTATGAGCAGCCGTTGCTACGGCTGCTACATCTAGGCGAATTGAGGATCTTCGGGGGGAGCTGTTGGCGCTGGTGGGCGCAGCAGGTGTCGAACCTGCGACCTCTCGCTTGTAAGCAATTATCCCTCGAGCGCTGTACTGACCGGCGTATACGCCGGTTACGTGCGAGCATCGGGGGCTCAGTTAGCGCTCCGACTGAACGATCTACGTTCAGTCGGAGCGCCAGGGCACCATTCCTCACGGCGCGGCCGAAGGTCGACGGGATCAATCACCGGACTCATACTTGAACGAGATCCCTAGACGCACTCGGTAGCTGGTCACCTGACCGTTCTCGATCGTGAGGTCCTGACGGATCACCTCGGCGATCCGCAGGCCGCGGACCGTCCGTGCGGCTGTCTCTACAGCCGTCCGGGCCGCCGCCTCCCACGACTCGTTGCTGACCCCAATCACTTCGGTGACGCGATACACGCTGTCGGCCATGGCGTTCCTCCTGTCCTCGTGTTCCCTTCCGGGCCTGCCGAGACAGCGCTTCGCTGTCGCGGTGCAACGCCATATTGACGCGCAGGCGCGCCACCCGTTCACTGAAGACGTTGACACTGGGTGTGCGTCCGCTCCACTCCATCCTTCCATGAGATCGTTCTCTTGGTAGGTACTGCTGGCCCAGTAAATGCCGTGGGGCTGGCACGAGCAGGTCCACGCAGTTGTCACGGCTCCGGATCGCTTGGGGGTGAAACTGCGCTTGGCACCGGCGACGATTAGAGCGTGCCGCTTGGTGGACAGCCGGGCATAGCCCAGGACGATCACGACTTCTGCACCGTGGCGTCCTCGCTGACGCTACCCTGCACCCTTTTCATGTCCCGCGAACGTCGGATTCAGTGGCAATTTAGGAAAAGGTCGTGATACATGGACTAACATTGCAACTCACGATGGTCGGCTGGTCGGCTGATCCCGGTGCGGGTTGACCGAATGATCGCCTCGCCGTACGGCTTCCTCCGCGGCGCTGCCACAATCATGGCTGAGGACTTCGCTCACCTGCCATCCACCGGGGATCAGCCCGATCATCTGCGGTGGCGCGCACCTGGGTAACTTCGGTTTCTACGCCTCCCCGAACGCGATCTCGTCTTCGACCTCAATGACTTCGACGAAGCCCATCCGGGAGCCTGGAGTGGGATCTGCGCCGACTGGTGACCCGCGTCTGGGTTGCCGGTCGCCAAAACGGTTCCCCCGAGCACGCGTGCAACGAGGCCGCTGCGCGCTGCGGCGCCACCTACCGCGAGCACATGGTCTACCTGGCAGCACAGCCGCTGCTGGCCCGCTCCTACGAGCGGCTCGACCTCGACCGGCTGCGGAGGACCGCAACCAAAACGGACAATGCAGGCCCGGTGGCCAGCAGGCCAGATGTGACAGCGCCATCATCCACACGCTTACAGCATCGTGATCAACAAGAGTCCTGCGGCGATGCCGCTGTTCCCGTAGCCTGATGTGCGAGGACACACAAATGGGGCGTTGGCATCGTCGTTCAAGACCTCGCTGAGCTGCTGGATCAGTCATGATCGAGCAGCAGCAGTTCGCCATCGAACCGTGGGCCGTGCGGGAATGCGACCTGGATCTGACCGCATTGGGCCAAACAGAATCAATCTTTGCGCTGGCCAACGGTCACATTGGGCTGCGTGGCAACCTGGACGAGGGTGATCCGCACGGGCTGCCGGGCAGTTATCTCAACTCCTTCTATGAGCTGCGGCCATTGCCCTACCCCGAGGGTGGCTACGGCTACCCCGCGTCCGGTCAAACGATCATCAACGTGACCAACGGCAAGCTGATTCGGCTGCTGGTCGACGATGAGCCGTTGGACGTGCGCTACGGGCAGCTGCGCTCGCATGAACGGATGCTCGACTTGCGTGCCGGCATGCTCAGTCGCCGGATGGAGTGGGTCTCCCCCGCCGGCAAGGCGGTGCGGGTGCACTCCCAGCGGTTGGTGTCACTGGTTCAACGGGCCGTGGTCGTGATCAACTACGAAGTTGAGCCCGTCGACCACTCGGTGCTGCTGGTGCTGCAGTCCGAGCTGGTCGCCAACGAGCAGCTGCCTCCAGCGGCCCAGGACCCGCGGGTGGCTGCGGCGCTATCCGAGCCACTGGTCGCCGAGATGCACCGGGCCAACGACACCGGGGCCACGCTGTTGCACAGCACCCGCCGCTCTGGGCTGCGGATGGCCGCGACGATGGATCACGAGGTGATCGGTCCCGAGCAGACGCAGGTGGAGTCATCAGCAACCGAGCATGTCGCCCGCACGACGGTGATTTGCCGTCTGCAACCTGGCCAGCGGCTGCAGGTAGTCAAGTACCTGACCTACGGCTGGTCCTCGCGACGGTCGCTGCCGGCGCTGAATGATCAGGTGTGGGCGGCGCTGGCGGCGGCCCGATACACCGGCTGGAACGGGCTGACCACCGAACAGCGCCGCTATCTCGACAACTTCTGGGCCGCGGCCGACGTGGAGGTCGAAGGCAGCCCACAACTTCAGCAGGCAGTTCGATTCGCGTTGTTCCATGTCTTGCAGGCCGGCGCGCGCGCCGAGCGGCGGGGCATCGCCGCCAAGGGCCTGACCGGCCCGGGATATGACGGTCATACCTTCTGGGACACCGAGACCTTCGTGCTGCCGCTGCTCAGCCACACCGTGCCGGATGCGGCCGCTGATGCGCTGCGCTGGCGACAGCAAGCCCTGCCACTGGCTCTCGAGCGTGCTGCGCAGCTCGGCCTGGCCGGTGCCGCGTTTCCCTGGCGCACCATCCGCGGCCAGGAATGCTCCGGGTACTGGCCGGCCGGAACCGCGGCCTTTCACATCAATGCCGACATCGCCGACGCGGCAATCCGCCACGTGACCGCGACCGGCGACACCGATTTCGAACACGACGTCGCGCTGGAACTGCTGGTCCACACCGCGCGACTGTGGCGCTCGCTAGGCCAGCACAACCTGCAAGGCGACTTCCGCATCGACGGCGTCACTGGACCAGACGAGTACAGTGCCGTGGCCGACAACAACGTCTTCACCAACCTCATGGCGCAGCGGAATTTGCGTGCCGCGGCCGACACCGTCGCACGGCATCTCGACCAGGCAGCCACCTTGGGCGTGGACGCGGAGGAGGCCGCGTCCTGGCGTGATGCAGCAGCCGGGATGGTCGTGCCCTATGACGAGAAGCTCGGCGTGCATCCCCAGTCGGAGGGCTTTACCAACCACGCGATGTGGGATTTCGCCGGTACGGCACCGGAGCAGTATCCGCTGCTATTGCACTTTCCCTACTTCGACCTGTACCGCAAGCAGGTGGTCAAGCAAGCCGACCTGGTGTTGGCCATGCACCTGTGCCATGAGGCGTTCACCGTCGAGCAGAAGGCTCGTAACTTCGCCTACTACGAGCGGATCACCGTCCGTGATTCATCGCTCTCAGCGGCCACTCAGGCAGTGCTGGCGGCTGAAACTGGTCACCTTGACCTGGCTTATGACTATCTCTGCGAGACCGCGCTGATGGACCTGGCCGATCTGGCCCACAACACCAGCGACGGCTTGCATATCGCGTCGCTGGCTGGTTCCTGGTCAGCGCTGGTGGCCGGCTTCGGCGGGCTGCGTCACCGCGGCGACGGTGGCCTAGCATTCGCCCCCCGACTACCGGAAGCGTTGACCAGGATCACTTTCCGGCTGCGCTGGCGCGGGCAACGACTGCGGATACAGATCACCCGTGGTCAAACAGAGTACCAGCTGCTAGAGGGCACCGAGCTAGAGCTGAGACACCATGGGCAACCCATCACGGTCACCGTGAACTCGCCGGTGGTTGAACCGATCCCACCAACCCCGCCGACCAATCACATCACGCACCCGGTAGGGCGGGAACCCCTTTGTAACCGGCTACCTGGTGGTACCACCGGTTAGCCTCCAGGACTACTCCCCTAATCCAGCTCCGCCTGCTAACAGATCCCGCAGCCGCTGTATACGTACAATGACCGCGCCGGAAACCAAGAGCACGCCGTGTGCAATCGGATCATCTCAGCATCGGCGGTAGCTCGCTGTCATCGCTGTCCTCCCGTTTCCACTAGAGGTTGAGGATGTCGGCGGCCCAGCGCGGCACTGCAACTGGCTCTAAGGCCACCATCCCGAAGGTCACGCAGTTCCGAGCCACTGTGCGGGCGAGGTCAGTACCCCCGGGCACCCAAAGTACTCAGCCCAAGTAATAGTCCACGCGGCACACTGCATGCCCACGTATCTATACGGCTCGTTTGAGCGTTGTACTTGATAGCGACGAGACGGCTACCGCAGTATTGTTGCACGTCAGAGGTATTGGTGGGCGCAGCAGGTGTCGAACCTGCGACCTCTCGCTTGTAAGGCGAGCGCTCTACCGCTGAGCTATGCGCCCGATGCCACCCGGATGATCGGGCGGCGCGGTGATCAGGTTGGCAATGCGGCCACCGCCTGCTTCCAGACGACCTGGTCGCGCGCTTCGCCAGGACCGTTCATCTCGGCGAAACGGATCATGCCGTCCGTGTCGACCAAGAAGGTGCCCCGGTTGGCGATGCCAGCCTTGTCGTTGAATACGCCGTAGTCCTGCGCGACGGTGCCGTGTGGCCAGAAGTCGGAGAGCAACGGGAAGTCATAACCCCGTTGATCAGACCAGGCCCTGAGTGTGAACACCGAGTCCACCGATACCGCCAGCACCTGCACGTCGGCGAACTCCGCGAGATGGTCCCGCAGCTGGTCCAGCTCACTGGTGCAGATCCCACTGAAGGCCAGCGGGTAGAACACCAGCAGCACGTTGCGGCCACCGCGGAAATCGGACAGCGTCCACTCCTGGTTGTTCTGATCTTTCAGCGTGAAATCCGGTGCCTGGTCCCCGACAGTCAGCGACATGGTGCTTGCGCCCTTTCCTTATCCGCAACTTTGCTGAGTCTGCCCAACCCAGTCACCGGTTCAGCGCTTGGCCTTCGCGGCCTTCGGCGTGGCCAACCTGGTGGCTGTCCAGTCGTCACTCACGCTGATGTTCGACGTCTGGGCCAGACCAACGGTGGGCGCCGCCTCCGCGATGTCCGAAGGCTCGACGTGACCATCGCGACCCGTCTTGGGGGTGAGTACCCAGATCACTCCGGTATCAGCCAACGGTGCTCGGGCGTCGACGAGGGTGTCGACCAGATCGCCGTCGTCGTCGCGCCACCACAGCAGCACCACATCGACGATCTCGTCGGAGTCCTCGTCGAGCAGGTCAGCACCGATCACCTCCTCGATCGCCGCCCTCACGTCGTCATCGACGTCGTCGTCCCAGCCGAGTTCCTGCACGACCATGTCCGATTCGATCCCGAGCCTCTCGGCAACGCCGAGCTTGCCGGTGTCTCCCGCCGCGGCGGCGACCACGGTGTTCACCCCTCCACAGATGTCATGCCTGGCGGCGTCCGCCCGGCGTGCTATTACTCGATGGCGTCCAAGCGAACACTGCGGTCCTGCCATAGCGCAACTGCCAGCGGCGGGACACGCCGATCCGGGATTGCCGAGACGGTTCCAGACAGGTGACCCAACGGTAACCCCAAGTAGCACTGACACCGATCGCCAGGCCGACAATCATGCGGCACGATGGCCTGCAGGCGGCAGATCCGATGCCGGCTGGAGGCCGTTGGGTGCCCCAGAACACAGTGCCCCAATACCTAACAACCCCGTAGACAGGGTGTATCAGAACAGCTCGAGGCGAGGAGATCCCTTGGCCACGCAGAACGATCGCAGACCCGCGAGAGTGCGAGTCATCCGGGACGGGGTGGCGGCTCACCTGCCGGACATCGATCCCGAGGAAACCGCGGAATGGCTGGAAGCCTTCGACTCCGCCGTGCTGTCCGGCGGCAAGCAGCGCGCCCGGTACCTGATGCTGCGGCTGCTCGAACGGGCCCGCGAGACCGGCGTCGGGGTGCCGGCATTGACCAGCACGGACTACGTCAACACCATCCCCACCGAGAACGAGCCGTGGTTCCCCGGTGACGAGGACACCGAGCGACGCTACCGCGCCTGGATCCGGTGGAACGCGGCGATGATGGTGCATCGGGCGCAGCGTCCCGGGGTAGGCGTCGGCGGTCACATCTCGACCTACGCCTCCTCCGCCGCGCTCTACGAAGTGGGCTTCAACCACTTCTTTCGCGGTAAGGATCATCCCGGTGGTGGGGACCAGGTGTTCATCCAGGGCCACGCCTCCCCCGGCATCTACGCCCGCGCGTTCCTGGAAGGCCGGCTGTCCACCGACCAGCTTGACGGGTTCCGGCAGGAGTTCTCCCACGCCGGCCCGGGTGGCGGCCTACCGTCCTACCCGCACCCACGGCTGATGCCGGACTTCTGGGAGTTTCCCACCGTCTCGATGGGGTTGGGCCCGATCAACGCGATCTTTCAGGCCCGGCTCAACCGCTACCTGCACGCCCGCGGCTTCAAGGACACCTCAGACCAGCACGTGTGGGCCTTCCTCGGCGACGGAGAGATGGACGAGCCGGAGTCACGGGGCCAGATCCAGGTGGCCGCCATCGAGGGCTTGGACAACCTCACCTTCGTAGTCAACTGCAACCTGCAGCGCCTCGACGGCCCGGTCCGGGGCAACGGCAAGATCATCCAGGAGCTGGAGTCGTTCTTCCGCGGCGCCGGGTGGAACGTCATCAAGGTGATCTGGGGTCGCGAGTGGGACGCCCTGTTGCACGCCGACCGGCAGGGCGCGCTGGTGAACTTGATGAACGTCACGGCCGACGGTGATTACCAGACCTACAAGGCGAACGACGGCGGCTATGTCCGCGAACACTTCTTCGGGCGCGACCCGCGCACCAAGGAGCTGGTCAAAAACCTATCCGACACCGACTTGTGGAACCTCAAACGTGGCGGCCACGACTACCGCAAGGTCTACGCCGCCTACCAGGCCGCCACCCAGCATCACGGTCAGCCCACCGTGATCCTTGCCAAGACCATCAAGGGCTACGGCCTGGGCCGGCACTTCGAGGCCCGCAACGCCACCCACCAGATGAAAAAGCTTAGCCTGGAAGACCTCAAGCACGTCCGTGACGCCCAGCGCATCCCGATCAGCGACGCGCAGCTCGAGCAAGACCCGGCGCTACCGCCGTACTACCACCCCGGACCGGACGCGCCCGAGATTCGATACATGTGCGAGCGTCGCCGGGTACTTGGTGGGTTCGTACCCGAGCGACGGACCAAGTCCAAGACTCTGGTGCTGCCCGGCGACACGGTCTACGACGTGCTGCGCCGCGGGTCGGGCAAGCAGGAGGTCGCGACCACCATGGCGTTCGTCCGGCAGCTCCGTGAGCTGATCAAGGATCCCGAGATCGGGCCGCGGTTCGTGCCGATCATCCCCGACGAGGCGCGCACCTTCGGCATGGACTCGATGTTCCCCAAGCAGAAGATCTACAACCCGCACGGGCAGCTCTACACTTCCGTCGACGCTGAGCTGATGCTGGCCTACCGGGAAAGCGAGCAAGGCCAGATCCTGCACGAGGGCATAAACGAAGCCGGCTCGGCCGCGTCGTTCACTGCGGCCGGCACGTCGTATGCCACGCACAACGAGCCGCTGATCCCGATCTACATCTTCTACTCGATGTTCGGCTTCCAGCGCACCGGCGATGGCCTGTGGGCGGCGGGCGACCAGATGGCCCGCGGATTCCTGCTCGGTGCCACCGCTGGGCGTACCACGCTGGTCGGCGAGGGTTTGCAACACAACGACGGGCACTCCCAGCTGCTCGCCGCGTCCAACCCCGCGGTGGTGGCCTACGACCCGGCCTGGGGTTACGAGATCGCACACATCGTCCGCGACGGGCTGCGCCGCATGTACGGTGATGACGGTTCGCGCGATCCGAATGTCTTTTACTACCTCACCGTCTACAACGAGCCCTACCAGCAGCCGGCAGAGCCCGATGATCTGGACGTCGAGGCGCTGCTGCGCGGCCTGTACCGGTACGCACCGGCCCCGGCACCAGACACCACCGGGCCGCGGGTACAGCTCGCCGCCTCTGGTGTGGCGCTGCCGTGGGCGTTGCGAGCCCAGGAGATGCTGGCTCAGGAGTGGGGCGTGCAGGCCGATGTGTGGTCGGCGACGTCGTGGACAGAGCTGCGGCGCGAGGCTGTCGAGGTGGACCGGCACAACCTGCTGCATCCCTCGGCCGAACCCCGGCTGCCGCACGTCACCCGGGTGCTGCGGGACGCCGTTGGGCCCCTGGTTGCGGTGTCGGACTGGATGCGCGCGGTACCCGACCTCATCCGTCCCTGGGTACCCATCGAGCTGGTCACGCTGGGCACTGATGGCTTCGGCTTCTCCGACACCCGGCCGGCCGCGCGGCGACATTTCCTCGTCGACGCCGAGTCGATCACGGTAGCCGCACTCGCGGCGCTGGCCCGCCGCGGCGAGGTGGACCAGTCCGTGGTCACCGAAGCAGCGAGCCACTACTGCATCGACGACCCACAAGCCGCCGGCCCCCAAACCTCTGACCCCGGCGTCGCGTAGCGCGCTTGGCCGTTCCCCGACCCCACCTCATCCCC
>DASUVX010000093.1:0-13056 GCA_036378735.1 Pseudonocardiaceae bacterium
CAGCGCTACGCTGCTATGCAGTATCAGGGACTGCGAGATGCATGCACCGAGGCACGCAAGGCGCAACACACGATTTTGCAGTGGAATCAAGCTGTAGTCAGCACCCTCTTTGCTGCCGCGCTAGTCGCTGGCACATCCAGCTCAGATAAGTTCGTAATTGCTGCACAGTTCATCTTTGGTGTAGTTATTCCGGCAGTTCTGCTCGGCGGCGCTCTCGCGTGGGCCGGAGAAATGATACGCATGGAGACAATCGGCATGTTCCTTAGGTCTTTCGAGCGAGCTGCATGGGATCGAGGGCAGGACGGGCTGACAGGCACATCTTTTCTGGTATGGGAGAACTTTTTGTGGAGTCCGCCTGCGCAGCTTGACGGTTCAGGGTACAGAAAGCAGAACACCGGCTACGCTGGCGTTGCCCTTTTTTTCATTATAATGTATGCAGCTTCCATGATCGCGTTCTGCGTGTTGTCCTCGTGGTGGTTGTCGCTCGTGACGTGTGCGGCCCTGACGGTTCTCGGAGCCGTCACGATGATACCTTCAGCTATACAAATATTTTCCCTGGGGGGATCTGCTCCTACAATATCTGCTGCAGATTTGACAGAATGGGTAAATAGTCTGGCTGATGATAAGGGCACCCTCGCGCAGAGTCCCGCCCTGCAGTGGGCGCAAAAGACAATCACCTCCTTTTGGAGATTGGTTTCTAAGACATTCAGCTGAAAAGGGCAAGTCGCCAAGCGGCCTTGACGGCCGAGTCGTAAGTATTCGGAAGTCCTGTGAGAAGGCATTCCGACAACCAGCGTGGCGACTTCCTGCAGCCAGGCCGATGATGGTGTTATCCGGGCAGAGGTTTATCCTGGGCGGTGGCTGTTGTGGGTGCCGGAAATTCTGTCACCCTGTGTGACCTGGGCATATTCGCGGATGAGGCCGCCGATCCGATCCCGACGCAGAACCCGGACGTTCGCGCCCAGATCGGGCTGAAGCGCCGCCCGCCGGCGGACCCTGTCCCAGCGCCCGATGCGGCCGGCGGGTGCTGCGGAACGATGATCGGCACGATCACGCTCGACAGAGCAACCGGGCACATTCGTCCGGCTGCCGGGGAAGCCGAACTCGGCTACCTGTTCTTGCCGGAGGCGTGGGGACACGGGTACGCCGCCGAGGCGTGCGCAGCGGTACTGGACTGGTTCGCCGGCGCGCTTCCCGGCGAACCGGTGGTGCTCGCCACCCAGACCGCCAACGTCCGCTCGATGCGCCTCGCGGCGAAGCTGGGATTCACCGAGGTAGAGCGATTCGAGGACTACGGCGCCGAGCAGTGGTTCGGCATGTTGTCCCCGGTCACGCCGTCCGATTGAGCTCGTGCTCACCGGGACCTTCCGCAGCCATGTCAGCCGAACCCGCAATCCCTGTAGTACTCCCAAAACTCGGCCATTGAGCGTGGCCTGGGACGATGGGTGGCCGATGCCGTCGGCTGGCCCTGACCGTCGCCGCAGGTCACAGGGTATGCAGACTTCTGGCAACCCCACAGGATCCCCTCGCCGCAACAGCGGCAACGCCAGCCTGACACTGAGCCGGAGGCATCGTTCTTCGCCAATGAGTTACCGCCGCACTAGGCATCGGGATTCGCGCCAGCGACGGGCCCCCGGTAGGGAGGGCCCGTCGCGGAGCGCCAGCGGAGCGGGGGCTAGTACTTGAACTGCTGGATCTGGCTCCCGTCACCGGAGATGACCCACCCGGTGCGCGTGGCCGGATCGAGCTGCATCGGCTGGTTGTCTACGTCCACACCAGCGTCGATTTTCTCAACCGTCGGATCAGGGTCGAAGTGGCCACCCCAGAAGCCGGTGTTGAAGTTGAAGTCCGAGACCGTGGATACGGTGTCTCCTGTGGTGAGGTCGACGACGTCGGCCTGACTGGTCGCGTTGTTGTCTCCCAGGGCAGTCGATGATAGGTAGGGGAGCAGGGCGAGATGGTGCGTCGAGTCCACGACGAGTCCGATCGCTGGCTGCACCGGCCGCACCGCCAGCGGGTCGAGGGCATTCATGGTGTCGCCGGCGAACCTTGAGAGGTTTAGGACCGAGGGGAGGAACCGGTTGAAGCCAGCATGTTGGGTGAACTCATACACCTGGTTGGTGCCGGCATCGACGTCGAGCCCGTCGACACAGAAACCGGCCCTCGCCGGAGTCAGCACGCCCGAGTCCAGGTTCACTGAAATGAGGGCTCCCGGGCCGACGGTGCACCAGCCGGCCGTGCTCACGACCTGGTGGGAAAGGTAGACCATGCCCGTCGCCTGGTTCATGGCGATGCCGCGGTACCACCCGGCCGGCCCTGTCGGCGTATCGACGTCGATCGGTGTGCCGACCGATCCCGTGGCGAGGGTCAGCGGCAGCACGATGTCGGCCCCGTCGCTGGTCCGGTGGGCCAAGATCGCGGCCCGGTGGCGGATCGTGTCGACCCGCCCGCCGTACACGGTGTACTGGCAGCCGGTGGAGACATCGCTGACCAGTTTCGTGGTGAGCGTGTCGTAGGTCTGCAATGACGGCGGGTTAGCCGCCGAGCACGGCTGCTCATACGGACCCCAGTTTTTCCAGTGCAGTACCAGGAGCCGGTGTACACCGGGGTCGATGCCGATGATTTGATAGCCGCTCTGGTAGAGCGTTGGCGGGTCCGTGGCGAACGTCCTGCCGTAGGTGCCGGTCGAGGCGTTGTACTCGCGCAGGGACTCCCCGCCGGTCGCCGGGTCGAAGACCGAGACGGCCGAGGTGCCGCCTGGCTGTATGGCGAAGCTGGCGACCTGACCACCGTCGGGAGCCAGGCCGCTGTCGAGGGTCAGCATCGAGGTCGGCGATGCCTGACCGATCACCGTTCCGTTGCGGTCGGTCGCGAACACCCGGATGCTGTAGTGCAGCGAGCCGGGGAGCCCGAGTTTCACCGCATCGAGGGCGACGGTGCCGTTGCTGGAGGGCAGCCGCTGGTAGACGATGGAGCCGGTGTCCACCCCGTCGTGGTCCCGGACCGTGCCATTGGCGTTGGTCACCGTGTTGAGCGAGTTGTATATGGTGGGCGCCGCCGGGGCCGAAACCTCGAAGATCGCGCCGGCCGCGCCGGGCACGCCGTGCACGTCGTAGCGCAGTTTGAAGCCGGGCGCGGTCTCCGGAATCTCCGCGAGGTGTCCGAACTGGTCACTCCCGGCGGCCGCCAGGGTGGGTGCCGCCGGGCGCTGTGCCGGTGTCCCGCCGTCGACCCGGATCGGGGTGAACTCGCTGAGCACAGGGAGCTTGTTGGTACCTCCCGGCTCGGGCACCTGTCCCGTGATGAGGCCGATGCCGTAGATGCCGCCACCACCGTCGAACGCGGTCGCCGGGATGGTCACGTCACCGGTCAAGCTGGTCAGCGGGGTCGTGTAGGCGGCGGTGAACAGCGGAGCCGCCGTCGGGCTCCAGTGTCCGACCGTCGACACGACCAGCGTGGGTGAGCTCACGTTCTGCACACCGGTGAGGTCGTAATGCACCGTCACCGGGCTGCCGGCCTTCACCGTCGCGGGCGCGACCGGAGCGAGCGCCTCAAGGTAGGTCCCGTCGGTGGGACCGAACACGAGCGGCTGGTCCGCCGAGGCGAGCACCTGCCCACCTGCGGAGCGGACCTCGAAGGTGAGCTGGATGGTCCGGTCGGTGGTCGACGCGAGCGGGAACCCGGCCGCAGCCAGCATCTGCTTGGGAGTCAGCCGGACCGCCGGCACCTGGGAGTGGAACTCGTGACCGCCGATGCGCAGCACGTAGTCCGGTTTCGTGCCGTTGGGCAGGCCTGTCACGTCCGCGCCGATGGTGACCGGTCCGTTCAGGCCTTCAACGACGCCAATGCTGCTTTGAAAGTGGTTGGTGTAGGGCTGATCGGCCAGGTCGATCCGATGCGGATCGGTGTACTCGATGAATTCGCCGCCAAGCTGGCCGATCGTCTGCCGGTGGGCGACCGAGAGCCGGACGATGCTGGTGGATGACCCATGCGCGTCACCGAGGACCGCGCTGACGGCTGCGGTAATGTCGATCTGGCGGCCAACGTTGAGCGGCTGGTCGATCTGCGGTGGAGTGGCGACCTGACGGCCGGTGTTCTCCAGCAGCGACCGCACGTCCTCGGGGCTCATCGACTTCCCGGTGAGCCTGGCTGCCTGCAGCACGACCGCGGCCGCGGCCGCGGTCATCGGCGCCGCCGCCGAGGTTCCGCCGGTCAGTGCCAAGTCGACCTGCTGCGGCGTGCCGGGGTGCCTGTGTTCGAAGGCCACGATTCCGTCACTGGGTGCGGAAACGTTGATCCGGCTGCCGAACCCGGAGGAGAAGCTCCCGGCCCCGTCGGTGCGGGTAGTCGCGAACGTCGGGTTGCTCGACTGCGGTCCACCGGTCTGCGGTGAGACCGCCATGGTGTCGTCCAGGGTGGTGCCGCCGACCGCGATCGCGCCGCTGTCACGCACCTGGCTCGGCGTGGTCGAGGCCTGGTCGTCGTTGATGTTGGTCGTCGCACGCGGGTCGCTGGTGGTATTGGTGGGGGTGCTGCCCCCGTCGGGGCCGACCGCGGTCGGGGTGAACAGCCGGGTGCCGTCGTTGGCGGCGATGGTCACGACGATGTGGTATCGCTGCACGATCGACGCGATCACCGTTTGGAGGACTGGGTCGTCTTCAAGGTAGCGGCCGGGGAATCCGAACAAGTCGGTGCCGAAGCCGAGGCTCGCGGTGATCACGTTGGGGCGTGGGTTCTGCTGGGCGGCGGCAAGCAACGCGACCGCGATCTGGTCGTAGGTCGGCTCCTGCGGCACCACCAGGCGGTACTTCGCGCCGGGAGCGATGCCGAGCAGGTCGGTCAGGCCGCTGCCCACTGCCGAGGGGCGCTGCAGGTTGTGCGGCAGCGGTGCCATCATGCCGAAGTCGAGCATCACCTCCCCTAGCGTGGGATCCTGGCGTTCGGTCGTGCCGAGCGGGTCCAGTTGGGCGTTGGGATCCGCGACGTAGGTCGGGATCAGCGGCATGGACGGCAGGTCCAGGTAGCGCTGGCCATTCTGGACGATCGTCGTCGGCCCGGTCTGTTGCACGTACGAGTCGCCGGCGTCGGCCATGGCCTGGTCGGTCAGGTCTCCGACCGACACGTTGGTGATCACCTCACCCGTGCCCGGCAACTGTCCGAACCTGTTCTCCAGCAGGCTGTAGGCGCCCATCGCGTTGATGCCGCCGGCGTTGAGATAGCTCTGGGCCGAGGAGGTCAGGCCAAAGTTGGTCGGCAGCGCCGCTCCGGGAGCGGTCGGCGAGGCCTTGTCCGCCCGCATGCCGCGCTGCGTGTTCTGGGCGTCGTTGACAAGCGAGGACGGCAACGGTGACGGGGGCGTCGACATGGTCGTGACCTGCAGGTCCGGCAGAGCCGAGGTCACACCGGGCGTGGCGCCGAGGATTTTCGCCGCCGCGTCCGCGTCACCGCCTTTGAGGTCCACCAGGACGATATTGGACAGGTCCACCGCGGCAGCGCCGAGACGGCCGCGGGCGCTGGCGGTCAGCTGCGCGGCTTTGGTGGCCGACAGATCGGGAAACATCGGCTGCACGGACACCGCACCGACCTTGGCTAGCGCCGAGTTCACGCTGGCGTTCGTGGTGACCGGGGCGCGGGTGCCGAAGGCCTTCTTCCCCGCCACCGGGGCCCCAGTGACTGTGATGGCGTTGGAAAGGACGGCCACCACCTTGGTGGGGGCCTTCTGGTACGGGGACTGGGTGAACGCCGCCCGGACCTGGTCATCGCTCGGCCCCGCCAACGGGCCGAGCCCGGAGCTACCCTGCGGAACCACCAGCTTCTTGATGCCCAGAACCGTGCCCTGTGCGGAAGTAAGGGTGGCGGTGCCGTCGGGGGCGACGCTGATGGTTTCCCCGCCGGGCATCGGCACCTTCCTGGTGCCGACCGACTGCTGCTGCCCGGTGGGGGTGGGCGACGGTTTTGCGGCAGCCCGCACGGCGGACGCGGAGCCAGTGAGGGCGGTGGCGATTATGGTGCCGGTGGCGATCGGAACGAGCAAGGCGCGGAACAATGTTGTTCGTGTGCGGAGCACGGCGCCCCTTTCTCACTTTTGGGGGATCTTGGGAACAACGTCCCAGAACATCGATATGTGACGCAAGATAATCATCGTGACCAATAGTCGCCATCTGGCCAATCATCGCCACTATCAACAAAATCTCAACGCGATCGGCATCCCGCCGATGGATGGCCAGATCTATGTCACGCTGATCAGGCATCCGCGGACCACGGCCGCCGATCTGGCAGAACACTGTGGACTCTCCACCCAGCAGGTGGCCCGGGGACTGGCGCGGCTGACGGTCAGCGGCATGGCCAGCCGTGTCCCCGGCCGACCCGCCCGGTACCTCGCCGCAGCGCCCGACGTCACACTCGGTGAACTCGTAGACGCCAAGGTGGCGGAAATCAGGGGCACGCGGGCGACGATCGAGGAGCTGATGGAGGTGTTCCGCGAAGCGTCGCGGTTCGCCCACCCCGCTGAGCTGGTCGAGGTGGTCACCGGCGCCGGCAACATCAGCAACCGGGTCGCCCGGCTGCAGGAGAACGCACGGGCGCAGATCCGTTTTTTCGACAGGCCGCCTTACGTCGACTCTCCCGGCGGCAACCACGCCAACGAGCACCGCCGGCTGACCGACGGAATCCGATACCGCGTCATCTACGACCGGGACGCGATCGCCATCCCGGGCCGGCTACACAATGACATCCTGGTCAGCAGCGCCCAGGGAGAGCACTCGCGAGTCCGGCCCAATCTGCCGATCAAGATGCTCATGGCCGACGAGCAGATGGCGGTTGTCCCCATAGCCTCGTCACCCCACGTCGTCGACGCCGCGTACGTCATCCACCCTTCGGCGCTGCTCGACGCGCTCGTGACGTTGTTCGAGGCGGAGTGGGCCCGGGCCGTACCGTTGGCCAAGGTGATCGGCCACGGGCTGCCAGAACAGACCGACGACGCCGAAACGGGCACGCTGCTGACCCTCCTGGCGGCCGGGCAGACCGACGCCGGCATAGCCAGGGCTCTCGGCTGGAGCCCCCGGACGACCCAACGTCGCATCCAGCGGCTCATGCAGAACCTGAACGCGACCACCCGGTTCCAAGCCGGGCTGAACGCGAAGGAGCGCGGCTTGCTCTAACGACCTTGTGCCTGACATTCCGGGCAGGGCGGTGGTCTGCCCGGTGGCGGTCTTTCCTCCCGGGTGCGGCGGCGTTCTTTTCCGTGTCTCGGTGTTCATCCGGCGTGCGGGGGCAGGCGCGGTGAGCGTCTGCGGCGGCGCCGGGTTCTCGGCGGGAGGCCCGTTGTCCCGTCATGGCCGCCGGGAGCATTGCGCGACCACCTCACCCGGTGAAGCCGACTGAGGGGGATGCTCACTCACCCTAGGTCACCGCACAGTGGATCATAGCGACGCGATGTTGCGCGCAGTGAGAAGAAGGGTCTGCATGCCGCACGCGAAATCTCTCAATCCCCCGGTGGTCACGGCCGAGACGGCCGAGCACGCGGCGACCGTCACCGGCCAGTTTCTGGCCCAGTACGGCATTGCCGTCGTCCTCGCCTGGATCGGCACAGACCATTACGCCAGACCTGCGGTCATTCAGCCGCTGATCACGCACAGTCCCCCGCTGAGCTGGCTTTACGGCATCTTCAATGTCCACACGCTCGCCAGCACGGAGATCCTCGCGGCTCTGCTCATTGCGCTCCGGCCGCTCTGGTCACGGGTCTCGGCCGTCGGCAGCTGTGTCCGGGGCCGCGATGGAAGGGAGGGAACTCATGCACGATGCAGTCGGGCGTGACCACCGGCACTCCTAGCGGCCAACCGGGGCGTACAGCAGCGGATACAGCAACCGCAGCGCGGAGGGGCGTACCTCGGCGGACTCTGGCGGACGCGAGATTTGAGGCCAGAACGGTAAATAGTCAGCGTGTTTGATTAGTGCCCGTAGATGACATGCAGAAGGTCGGGGGTTCGAATCCCCTTAGCTCCACTCTTTTTCGTTCGCTTATTCGGTAAAAAGACCCTAACTATAGGGTCTGGATCAAGGCTTGACCTGGGCAAACGCCGAGCTTCTCTCTGCCGCGTTGTCTGCAGAATGTCAGGGTTCACAATGGCTGCATCGGGTCCGCGGCAACCGCGTGCGTGAGGCCTAGGCCGCCGAGGTCGCCGCGACGAACCTCCACACCGCCGACTTCCAGCTTCTGCTCCGACGCGTCGGAGCAGGATAGGTCGGGCAGGACGTGGCGGCAAGGTCCGCTCTGGCCGCCCATCTGTAAGGCGGACCTGGAGGGCGAACAGTTCGGCGTAGAGTCCGCCTGCGGTCATCTGGTCCCACTACGATCCGAACTCGGCAAGCCTCCCTGGCGCCGGGATGCCCACTGTGGCGGCATCGGTCGGCGCATGGCAGTACCCCAAGCTCACGTCACGAGCGGTGGCGGCGGGGCTGGACACGGTTGCGCCTGAACCGGGACGTGCCGCATTCAGTTGCCCGGGCCGTTGCGAAGTCCGTATGCGTCGCGGTAGCCACTTGGCGAGAGTCCGGTGGCCTGCTTGAAGACGCGGCGGAACGCTGCCGGGTCGTTATAGCCGACACGACGGCGGATCTGGTCGATCGGGTCAGTCGCCGTTTCGAGAAGGCGCATGGCGTGCTGGATGCGGGCGTGCTGGAGGTAGGCCTTAGGCCCGTGGCCGGTGGCGGCCGCGAACCGGCGAGACATAGTTCGCTCGCTCAGGCCGAACCGAGACGCGAGCTCAGTAATCCGGAGCGGATAGTCAAGGTGGAGGTCGATGTGCTCCTGGACCCGGTGGATGATCATGTCGCCATGCGATCGTTCGCGGCCGAACGCGATATACGGGCGCTGGCTCGGCCGGTGGCCATCGACCAGCAGAACCTTCGCGGCCAGGTTGGCACGCTCGTGACCGGCGAAACGTTCGACGAGGTACAGGACCAGGTTCAAAAACGCGGTCGCCCCGCCAGATGTGATCACGTCGCCGGTATCTACGATCATCCGGTCAGCTGTCACTTTCACCGCCGGATAGCGGCGGCGCAGCTCGTCGGCGAACATCCAGTGGGTGGTCGCAGACCTGCCGTCGAGCAGACCAGCGTCGGCGACCAGGAAGGCGCCGGTGCAAGAACCGGCGATCCTGGCCCCGGCTGCATGCCACGTTCGCAGCCATGGCACCCAGCGGCGGTTCTCGTTGAAGGACGTCGCCAGGTCGTCGTCTAGGCCGGGCACCACGATGAGGTCCGGGGCCGTGACATCGGCCGCCGTAATGGCCGGATGCAGGCTCACGCCGTCGCGGCAGCTGACGCTGCGACTGTCGAGCCCGCCCAGCCGCACGTCGAACACCCGCCCAGCAGGCTGGCCGGTGAGCAGCGCTTGGGCGAGGTCGGCCTTGTTGAGCGCGTCCATCAGCCCAGCCGTGCCTATCGAGGCCGTGCCGGAGAGTGCGGCAACCATCACCGAGACCATTAACCGGATTGTAAGAGCGTGGAGCCCATCATCAGAAGCGGTGGCCGATCTGGCACTGAAGTTGTCTGATCAGCCTCTCACGGTCGGGCTGACCAGCGTCGTAGCTTGCCGGTGATGACAGAAAGGTGAACAGCGATGGCGCAAGAGCCGCAAGAACTCACCGCCAACGAGTGGGGCACGATCACCTACCACCCGCAGTGGAACACGCTGGAGTTGAAGTGGGATCAGAAGACCCGGTCCATGGGCGACGACGGGTTCAGGGAGACGCTGCAGATCCTCGCCGGCCACGGTCTCGAGGTCCGGCCCAGGTACATGATCATCGACGCCACGGAATTCTTCCACACCTCCGCCGAGGGCACCTTGGCCTGGCGGGACGAGCACATCGTCCCGCTCTACAACGAGGCGGGAGTGGAGAAGTTCGCGTTCCTGGCGACCGACCGCGCGCCCGGGACCGTCGAGAAAGGCGCGCAACCCAAGCCCGAAGGTCCCGCGTCGTTCCCGACCGGCTGGTTCGAGACCAAGGAACGGATGCACGCGTGGCTGACCAGCTGACAGGGCCCTGATTTCGAAGCAGCGGAGGTGCCGCATGAACCCAGATGACTTTCCCGCACCGAAGGACGGCTTCGTCATCACCCATGTGCTCGTTGTCGCCGATCAGGATCGTTCCCGGGAGTTCTACCGGTCACTGCTGGGCGGGCAGGTGCTGCTGGAGCGCGACCCGGTCATCATGAAGGTCGCTAACACGTGGCTGACCCTGGTCACCGGCGGTGGTCCTACGGACGACAAGCCCGGCGTCAGCCTCAGCACGCCGACCGACCCCGGCTGCAGCAGCGGGTTTATCAACGTGCGCGTGGCGGACATCGCACGGGTCTACCGGGAGTGGTCGGCCACAGGCGCCGAGTTCCTCACCGAACCCAAAGATCACGGACGCGAGATCCGAGCCTACCTCCGGGACCCGGACGGCCACATGATCGAGGTTGGCCAATTCACCGGCTATCTGGACTGATCAGCAGGCAGCCATGGGAAACCCAGGAGCGTCAATTGCCACGTAACGACACCAAGCCGGTCCTAGTGACCAGCAGATGAGAGCCCAGGAAAGGAGAGAGACATGCCGGTGGCCTACATCGACATTCCCACAGGCGTGAATGATGGCGCCAAGAAGAAGATCTTCCAGGAGATGTACGAAGCAATTCACGAGGCGTGGCCGATTCCTGACACGCGCGTTCTGCTCAGAGAATGGGCGAACGAAGCGGTGAGCCAAGATGGCCGGATCGAGAACGTACCCATGCGCCCGATATGCACCCTTGCCGTCCCACCGGGCCTCGAGCCCGGCGCAAAGCAGCGACTGGTTCGGCAAATCAGCAACACCCTCGGACAGGCTTGCGGCAGGGAAGTCGAAGAGATCCGCTTGCCAAGCGGAACGAAGATCTACAACAACTGGGTGCTCACGTTCTTCTGGGAGCTTCCGCTTGACAAGGTGGCGCTCGGCGACCTCATTGCGACCGAAAACCCCCTGGTGCTTGAGAACCTGCCTCCGCAGTAACGGCATAATCAGCAGACGGAACCGACGGGAGCTGACATGACGCTCGCGACGCTGGAGGGACTGTTAGCCGACCGCTACCTCACCACCGAACAGCCGTTCAGCGCCTGTGGGTGCCGAGAACCTATGTCACCAAGCGATATTCATGGATCACGCCTCCGGCACGGTCGAGCTTCCCCTGAAACCGTGGAGACTTCCTTAAAGCGGTTTCGTGTAATTTCCGCGTCTTGCCGAGTACTCGAACACAGGTTTCTGTTCGTAGTTTCAGCAGTCCGTATGTCCCCGTACCCTCTGCGTCTTGCCGAGTTGATCGGCCTGGAGGCGGTGGTCGCGGCCCAACGGCACCGCCCGTGGTGGCGTTGATTGGATGTCGGCATGAAGCGGCACCGGGAGCACAGCACATCGCGGGCCTAGCTCGCCGGTCGATGTGCATTTCATCGGGCTGATCCGTGCTGTCCGTTGGTGATGGTGGCAAGCAGGGCGATGGCCTCGTCGATGGCGTGGGGGGTGATGTTGCCGTAGCCGATGACGACGCCGAGGGGGTCCGCGTCAGGGGTGAGCTGGTAGCGGGTGATGGAGTCGAACGCGATCCCGACGGCCCGGGCGCGCGCGGTCAGCTGGTCGGGGTGGGTGCCGTCGAGCTGGGTCGCGAGGGTCTGGACGCCGGCGGGTGTCCCTGCAAGTCGTAGGGGCACGTCATGATGGGTGATGGCCTGCTCGAGGGCTTGCCGAGCGGTTCGGTAGCGGGTCCGGGCGGCGCGGATGTGCCGGTCGTAGTCGCCGGCTTCGACGAGGTGAGCCAGAGCGAGTTGATCGAGGGTCGGGCTGCCATGGTCGGCGAGGAACTTGGAGAGCAGCAGCTCGGTGTGCAGTTCGGCCGGGCTGACCATCCAGCCCAGACGTAGCGCCGGGGCGAGCGTCTTGCTGGTGGACCCAAGGTAGACGACACGGTCAGGCGCACGGCCTTGCAGGCAGCCCACAGCGCGTCGGTCGAAGCGGAACTCCCCGTCGTAGTCGTCCTCGACGACGATCGCGCCGCAGCGCCCGGCCCAGGCCAGCAGTGCCTCCCGTCGGGCGGGCGCCATGACCGCGCCGGTAGGGAACTGGTGAGCTGGGGTGGTCAGTACTGCGTCAACGCCCTGCTCGGGTAGTTGGTCGACGAGGATGCCGTCACCGTCGACCGAGACGGGCACGACAGCGAGACCGGCTTGGTGCAGGATCGGTGCGCGGTGAGGCAGCCCCGGGTCCTCGAGCGCGACGGTCCGGGCGCCTCGGGCACGCAGGGTATGGGCGAGCAGGTGAAGGCCCTGGGTGAAACCAGCACAGATCAGCAGCCGCTGCGCGTCGGCGTCCACGCCGCGGACCCGACCGAGGTAGGCGGCTAGCACCTGGCGCAGCCGGGGATGCCCGGCGGAGTCGGGGTACGCCAGATCGGAATCTGCGGCAGCGCCCAGCGCGGCCGTCCATGCCCGCCGCCACAGGTGGCGGGGGAACGCCGACAGCGTCGGAATGCCTGGGCGCATGTCCCATCGGGCCGGGCGGTCCGGCGACCGGAGAGCAGCAGGCGCATTGGCGGCCGACGGCAGGGGCAGGTCAGAGACGCAGGTGCCAGAGCCGGGCCGGCTGACCAGATAGCCCTCGGCGGTCAACTGCGTGTAGACCTCGACGACCAGGCCACGAGAGACTCCGAGGTCGCCAGCCAAAACACGGCTGGCCGGCAACCGCTGACCGGCCGCGAGCCGACCGGTACGCACCGCGTCGCGCAGGGCGCTCTCAAGCTGAACCCGGCGAGGTCGTCCGGGCTGCAGTGGTTCGATCGGAAGGAGGAGCTCTACCCCAGAAGTGGTACCCATATCTGGCATGGAATTGGATCCTACTACGGGTCCAACTGTTGGCTAGCGTGGTCGCATGGAAGCAACCACAGCGAGCGCGGATACCCCGCCGGTGCGCGTGCGGGTCCGTGAGCTGGAACATCCGGAAGCTGACGATCAGGTTGTGGCGCTGTTGGCACACCTGCGACCGGGCACCG
>DASUVX010000094.1:0-50969 GCA_036378735.1 Pseudonocardiaceae bacterium
CATCGTCGCCGGTGGCGGCGTGTCGCTGATCCAGGCCGGCGCGCTGGCGTTCGAAAAGCTCGATGTCTCCGGTGACGAGGCGACCGGTGCCAACATCGTCCGCGTGGCGCTGGAGGCTCCGCTGAAGCAGATCGCCATCAACGCTGGCCACGAGGGTGGCGTGGTGGCCGAGAAGGTACGCGGCCTGGCTCCCGGGCACGGCCTCAACGCGGCCACCGGCGAGTACGAGGACCTGATCAAGGCCGGCATCATCGACCCGGCCAAGGTCACCCGTTCGGCACTGCAGAACGCGGCATCGATCGCGGCTCTGTTCCTCACCACCGAGGCCGTGATCGCAGACAAGCCGGAGAAGGAGAAGGCCCCCGCTGGCGGTATGCCCGACGGCGGCGGCATGGACTTCTGATCTCGCACGTTATACCCGAAACGGGGCCGCTCTCATCTCGCCGGGACCGGCCCCGTTTCCTTTTGCGGCCCCCCAAACCGCAGTCTGGATGCAGACTGCGGTTTGGGGGACCCTGAAAACAGCAGTCTGCATCCAGACTGCTGTTCGGCTGAGTCCAGCTATGAGGCTGTCTGGTGGGCGGCCACGTAACTGTGCGCATCCGGCGATTCGAACAGCGGCGACGCCTGGCGGATCCCGCCCGGCACGGCGGGATCGGGAACGCCGATGTAGACCTGCCGGGTAGCGGGGGAGCCGGACTTTTCGATGCTCAGGTCGGCGACCAGATTGTCAGTGCTCAGGGTGCTGAACTGGTGCAGTGCCTCCTGGATGCCAGGGCGGCTCAGATCGCCGTTGACGCAGGCCCGCCTGAGAATCTGACCCCAGATCGTTCCGATGGCATAGCCGTAGGGCACCCCGCTGCTGGGTGGCTCCGGGTAGCCGGCTTGCCGGTAGGCGCCGGCGACGTGCTGGGCCTTGGGTACAGCAGCGGAGAACGGCACCGAACTGGCCACCACCGACAGGTTGCTCAGGGCCGGGGCAGCCGGGCCGGTCAGCAATTGCGGGGTGAAGGCCGCGCTGTTGCCGATCATCGGCACGTTCAGTCTCAGCTGCTGGTTGACGGCGGCTGCGGAGGCGGTCTGCGCCGGTGTGGTGCTCAGCGCGATCGTTCTCACCCGAGGCTCGGCGGCAAAACCAGCCACTAGCCCGCGGATATCCGACGCGGTGGTCACCTTGGTGGCGCGCAATGTGAGGTGGTGACGCTGCGCAAAGTACTGCACACCGCGCAGCGCATTGGCGCCGTACTCGCCGTCGAGCCAGATGTGGCCGATGGTGTCGCCGTCGTGGAGCTTGCCCTGGGCCATCAGAGCCGACAGGCCATTGATCATCTCGATGTCGTAGGTGGCGGCCGGGATGATCATGTACGGGTTGCTCAGCAGCCCCGAAGAATCCGATAGGGCGAAGGCGGTGGTTTCATTGTCGATCAAGTTCTGGTTCAGGGTTGCGGCGGTCGAGGATCCCTGGATCTGCAAAAAGCCCAGCACCTTCGGTTCAAGCTCGGTATATTGGGCCTTCGCTTTCCCGGCATCGCCGCGGTTGTCGCGGATCGCTAATTTGATCTTGCGGCCACACACCCCGCCCGCGGCGTTGATGTCCTTGATCCAGATCTGCTGACCGTGCAACACGGCAATGCCGTCGGCGGCGAAAGGCCCCGAGTAGTCGACCAGGGCGCCGAGCGTGATGTCCGTGCGGGTGACGCCGACACCGCTGGTGAACGCACCGGGTTTCGAGTCGGTGCCGGGCTGCGTCGCACCGGCTGCGCAGCCGACCAGTGCAAGCACGCTCGTCAGTGCCGCGACCGGGAAGGCGAGCAGGCGCCGCATCCCATCGTCCCTTCAGGTTGTCTTCTAATGACAACGCTGGCGGGATCGTCGGGGTAACGGGTTACCGTGCTTCGCGCCGGCTTTTCACGGCGACTGTCCACCCCAGGTAACCGAGCGAGATCAACCCGATGACGCCGAAAGCCATGGCTTCCGGTATCGCATCTTGCCGCACGAACACGACCGTGACGAAGACGCACAGCGCCACGGCGATCACCGAGATCCACTTGCGCATCCGCAGCGAGCGCTGCCTCCAGGTCAAGTGCTCGGGCGCGGCGGCCGCGCCGGGGTCATCGGGCGCTGGGTATTTGTGGTCTTCCCGGGTGCCCAGACTTGGTTCCATACCGATCGGATACCCGGACGCGGGCCGTCATGAAACACGCCGGTCGGGGCCTTCAGCGCCGCTTCCTGCGCCGTAGTCCTCGGTCATAATGCCAAGATTCGATCATCAGGTGATCCGCAGGCGTGCCGACGGTGGTGTGGCGGGCATATCCCGCCAAGTGTGGTCAAGCCCGATGCGGGCGCGAGGTAGCTGCCACCCACGGCGCCAGCCTGCTGCCCGATATGCGGTCGCCCGATGGTGAGCAAGCAGCTGACGTGCCCGGGCTGCAACGACGTCGTTGCTGACCTGGTGTACCGGCCGTGGGCCGGCAGGCTCACCGTCATCGACCGGGGGTGACCCGATTACGCCCAGCAGGTGGGCCATCCAGATGCGCCTGGCCGAGCAGGACCTGGCCGCCGCTGCCGCGGAGGGCATCGCACAGGCGCAGGCGCGGCTGGACTTCCTAAAGGGCCACATTGGTGAGCTGATCTACGACATTCGTTGCCGGCGCGGACACTCGACGCTGCGAACCGGCCCGCAGATCATCCGGGCTCTGCGGCGTACTCCCGGACGGTGGGTCAGCCTGTGCTGATCCGGGTTATGTCGCAGCGCGGCGCAGCCGGGCGCCCGCGATGGACAGGTAGATGCCCAGGCCGAAGATGAGCATGGCGAGCGGCACGTGGCTGACGATCAGTTCTTGCCTGCCCGACGTGGTGATCGCCTCGCCCAGGCCCGTCTGGACGACGATCAGCACGAGCAGGCCCACGGCGCCCAAGGTGAGCGCCGAGTCAGCCCGGCGCAGCAGGGCAGCGGCTACCAACGCCGTGACCAGAGCCAGTAAGACGACCACAAAGCCACCGATCTCGTGCACAGTGATCCACATGTCTCGACCGGTCTGGTCGATGAACAAGCCCGCCCACACTGCTTGCAGCAGCACACCGAGCAGCGTCAGGCCGTTCACGATGGAAAAGATCCGCACTGCCGCAGGTGCGGGGCGATTACTCACGATGTTCTCCCCAACGCTAGTCCTGGCGGCGGGGTCGCTTCCCCGGTGCCCGGCACTGCCCCCACCCCTCCGGTGATCGCGTTGCACACGATCCTCAGCAGAGTAGTCGGCCAGCTAGTTGCTCTCGATCCGGTGTGACCGGGAGCCTGGCGTCCGTGACGCTCACCCTCAGCGTGATCAACCGGTATCCGATCAAGTCTTGCCGGGGTCACGGCGTGACCTGCGCCGTGGTGGAGCCGTGGGGTCTGGCCGGTGATCGGCGGTGGATGCTGGTGGGGGACGACGGTTCTGTGGTGACGGCGCGGCAGTGTCCCTATCTGGTGCTGGTGAGGCCGGAATTGCAGGCCGGTGGGCTGCTGGTGCGGGCGCCGGACGCCGACCCGCTGCGGGTGCAGGCACCGGACGGCGCGGCGCTGATCGACGTCCGGGTCTTCTCCAGTGCGCTGGCTGCCGCTCCGGCGCCGGATGCGGCGCACGCCTGGTTCAGCAAGGTGATCGGCCAACCGGTTCGGCTGGTCTACCTGGACGATCCGACCCGGCGCCGGCCCAACCCGCGGTACAGCAAGGTGGCGGATCGGGTGTCGTTCGCCGACGGTTACCCGCTGCTGCTGGCCACCGAGGAATCCCTGGCCGCGCTGAACGATCTCATCGCCGAGGGACCGCGCGCTGAGGAAGGGCCGGTGCCGATGGTGCGGTTTCGTCCCAACCTGGTCGTCGCCGGCGCAGCTCCTTGGGCAGAGGACGGCTGGCGGGTACTGCGCATCGGCGCCGCCCAGTTCCGGGCTGCGAAAGCCTGCGACCGTTGCGTGCTCACCACGATCGACCCGGACACCGCCAGCAGGGGCAGAGAACCGCTCATGACGCTGGCTCGCCACCGCCGGTGGGACGGCAAGGCATGGTTTGCGATCAACCTCATCCCGGATTCTCCCGGTGCGGCCGTGCACGTTGGTGATCACGTTGAGGTGCTCGAGCAGGTTGCGGCTGGCGAGCCGCTGCGCTAGCGCATCGCAACGGCCGCGAGAATTTGACTTCTTGTTAGGTATGCCTACCCTTATACAAGACCGCTTAATCTCGCTGTAAGTAGCCGTTGTGGAGGCTTGATGAACTCGTCGTCTTCGATGCCGTCCGACCGCGCGACCGCGGAGCCCGACCAGGTGGCCGAGACCTCGCCCGTCTACCGCAAGTACGTGGCCGGGTCGGCCGCTGCGTACCAGCGGTATCTGAGACCGGCCGCGGCCCGAGCGGCGGATGCCTACCAGAGACATGTGCGACCGGCCGCGGCCCGAGCGGCAGCTGCGGCCGCGACCGCCGCCTATCGAAGGTATGTGGAGAAGCCCGCCGCGGCGCAGGCGGTTGAGCCGTCGACAGCTGAGCGTGCGGCGGCTGCAGCGGCCGAGTCGGCGGCAGCCTACGAGAAGTACGTGAGCAGACCGGCGGCCATCGCCGAGGAGCAGGCCGGCTCCCCACCGGGGTGGTCACCAGCCGTTTGAGCAAATCTTTCCGCTGCCCGGCAACCAGCGATCGCCGCAGAACATCGGATCGTGGCAGGATCCGACCATGATCGCCGGATTGTTACTGGCGGCCGGCGCCGGGCGGCGTTATGGCATGCCCAAGGCGCTGGTCGACGGAGGTGCCTGGCTGCGCCGCGCGGTGGCCACGTTGGCCGCCGGCGGATGCGAGCAGGTGCTCGTCGTGGTGGGCGCGCAGGCCGATGAGGTGATTCCACTGGTGCCCGATTCCGCGGGCACCGTGGTGGCTGCGGACTGGGCCGAAGGCATGGGTGCCTCGCTGCGGACTGGCCTGGCCGAGCTCGGTCGTACCGCGCCGCCGCAGGTGCACGCCGCGCTGGTGCACCTGGTCGACCTACCCGACGTGGACGCGTCAGTCGTCCGCCGGCTCGTCGGACTGGCCAGTCCCTCGGTGGTCGCCCGGGCAGGCTTCGACAGCCAGCCTGGGCATCCGGTACTGCTTGGCCGGCAGCACTGGGCCGACATCGTCTCCTCGGCGCGCGGCGACCGGGGCGCCCGGGATTGGCTCGCCGGCCGATCTGACCTGATTGTGGTGGACTGCTCCGATCTGGCCAGTGGGATCGACGTGGATCGACCGTGACCGAAGCGCGGAACAAATATGCCTATCGAGGCTGGAGTGAACCCATAGGCAGGCCGGGTCGAATACCCTCTAATTAGGGGCGGCATGACCCGCGCCACCCTCAACCGGCCACACTCGATTAGGGAGGGGTCCGCGGTGCGTGAGGTGCTCGACGAATTGGTGGCGCAGTGGCGAGAAGGCAAGTCCACTGCGGTGGGCACGGTGGTCTCCACCTACCGCTCGGCGCCGCGCCCGGCCGGAGCGTCGATGCTGGTGACCTCCGACGAGCGGGCGGTCGGCAGTGTCTCCGGCGGTTGCGTCGAGGGTGCGGTCTTCGAGCTCGGCCAGCAGGTGCTGGCTGAGGACACGCCCGTGCTGCAGCGCTACGGCGTCTCCGATGACGATGCGTTCAGTGTCGGCCTGACCTGCGGCGGCATTATCGATGTGTTCGTCGAGAAGGTCGACCCGGTGCACTTCCCCGAGCTGGACGAGATAGCCGACTCGGTGGCCAAGAAGGAGGGGGTTGCGATCGCCACCGTGGTCGCACATCCCGATCCCGAGCGCACCGGGCGGCGCCTGGTGGTGTGGTCTGACCGGCATACCGGCACGCTGGGCTCGGCGCGCGCCGACGAGGCGGTCCTTGAGGACGTCCGCGGTGCGCTTGCCGCTGGCCGCACCGCCACCCTGCATTACGGGCCGGACGGGCAGCGCCGTGGGGAGGGCATGGACGTGTTCGTCAACGCCATGCAACCGCCGCCCCGGATGCTGGTCTTCGGCGCGATCGACTTCGCTGCCGCCATGGCCCGGATCGGCGTCTTCCTCGGGTACTACGTGACGGTGTGCGACGCCAGGCCGGTATTCGCAACCAGGAGCCGCTTTCCCGATGCGCACGAGGTCGTGGTGAACTGGCCGCACCGGTACCTGAAGGCCGAGGCCGAGGCCGGGCGGATCGACAAACGGACCGTGATCACGGTGCTTACCCATGATCCGAAGTTCGACGTGCCGGTGGTCGTCGAGGCGCTGAAACTGGACTTGGCTTACCTGGGCGCGATGGGATCGCGCCGGACGCATAACGACCGGACGCGGCGGCTGCGCGAGGCCGGGGTCACCGACGAGCAGCTGGCCAAGATCGCATCGCCGATCGGGCTGGACTTGGGCGCGCGCACCCCGGAAGAGACCGCGGTGTCCATCGCCGCCGAGGTCATCTCGCTACGGTGGGGCGGCGCCGCCACCCAGACCCGGCTGGCCGATGCGGAAGGCCCCATCCACGGCGCCAACCCCATCGCCGAACCCGAACCCGTGAAGGCCTAGCTGCCCACCACCCGCAGTCTGGATGCAGACTGCTGTTTTACCCGGCCCGATTACCGCCTTCTGCATCCAGAATGCGATGCGCGGGTGATATGCTTGCTATGGCGCAACGATTGCGAGCGGCTAGGTGTCGGGTGTTGCGGTGGGCTGATGTGGAACGGGGATCAGCGATGAAGGTCGACGGAATCCTTCGCAAGAAGGGTCGCTCAGCACAGACAATCCAGCAGTGGTCGACCATCGCCGAGGCGCTGCGCCGGCTGGCCGGGCCGCCTCGGATCGGGGCGCTGATCGTCACCCAGCCCAACGGTCAGATCGCCGGCATGATCACGGAACGGGACATCATCCGGGAGCTGGATCGCCACCCGGAGCAACTGCTGGACCGCCCGGTTGCCGAGGTGATGGGGCATCACGTACCGGTCTGCTCCCCACAGGACAGCATCGAACACGTCATGCTGCAGATGACCAGGCGCCGATACCGCCATCTACCCGTCGTCGAGCGGGGCCAGCTGGTTGGCTTGGTCAGCATCGGTGACGTCGTCAAACACCGGATCGACGAGGTCCAGCTCGAGTCGAGAGTATTGCGGGATCTCTACATAGCTAGCCGATGATCCACCGACCCGGGTACAGCCCAGTGTCCGGGACTTGGCAGCGCAGGATCGGTGGTTGGTTCGCCGGGTGGGCGCCACCACCTGACGTGTTCGCGGTGGTGATGGCAACGGGCATCGTGTCCGTCGCCGGCTACGATCACGGGTACTGGCGGCTCGGTATTGCGCTGAGCATCCTCGCCGCCGTCGCTTTTGCCGGGCTGGCAGTGGGCTTGCTGCTCTGGTCGGCCACCAGGCGCGCTCGGGTCATGGGGTTGACCCGTGATCCGGACGTCGCGTTGCGGATGTTCACCTTTGTCGCAGCCTGCACCGTGCTCGACGTGCGCTGGGGCGATCACCCTGCCGGCGGGTGGTTGCTGGACGCGCTCGCACTCGCCGGCTGGCTCGTGCTCATGCCGCTGGCCGCGGTCGATGTCGCGGCGCGGCCGGTCGCGGATCTGCGCGCGCATGCCCGTGGCGCGTGGCTGCTGCCGAGTGTGGCCACCGCAGGCCTGGCCATCACCGCGTCCAGCCTCGCCATCCACGTCCGGCTGCCCGCACTGGTGGTGGTCGCCGCCCTGGCCTGGGTGCTGGCAATGGTGCTTTACCTGCTGGTCACCTGGCTGATCGCGGGGCGCGCGCTGGCGAGGCCGTTCGGGCCCGACGAGGTAACGCCGGACAGCTGGATCCTGATGGGCGCGCTCGCGATCACCACGCTGGCCGGTGCTCACATCTTGGCCGCGGTGCATACGCTCAACGCGCCGAGCGGTCTGGTGACCTGGACCCGGCCGTTGACGCTCGCCGCGTGGGTGCTGGCGAGTCTGTGGATTCCCGGGCTGCTTTACGTTCAGGTGTGGCGGGCCGCCCATGTCCCGGGCTCTTTGCGGTACCAGGGCATGTGGTGGTCCGCGGTGTTCCCGCTCGGGATGTACTCCGCGGCGTCCGCGGCGACGGCCACGCAACTGCATATGCGCTCCCTGGGGACGGTCTCGCTGGTGTTCTTCTGGATCGCCTTCACCGTCTGGACACTCGTTGCCACCGGACTGCTGCACTCCGTTGTAGGGCGCGGTGCACAGGTCGGGGCCGGCTCCGCGGATCCGCCGCCCGGTACGAGACGGTCGGTCGGGTAGAACCGGTGGTCAGCGGCATGGGGGGCGGTTTGAAGTCCGGCGCGACGGCGACGTACACTGTGTAGTCGGCGCGAGCACCGCGCTCTCTTCACAGCGTGTCTGCAGGTATCTGCGCAGGCTTCCCTGCTCAGCAGTGCGTTTCGCGCACTCGCCTCCCGCACGTCATGGAGCTGGGGTGTGCCCGTGTCGCGGCAAAGCCGCTAGTCGGCGGCGTGGCCGAGTGCGCAGGAACAGTGAGCGGAGGACATGGCCAAGAAGGACGGGGCGATCGAGGTCGAGGGCCGGGTGGTGGAACCACTGCCCAACGCGATGTTTCGCGTCGAGTTGGAAAACGGTCATCGAGTTCTGGCGCATATCAGCGGCAAGATGCGTCAGCACTACATCCGCATCTTGCCCGAGGATCGGGTGGTCGTGGAGCTGTCGCCCTACGATCTGTCCCGGGGCCGCATCGTCTACCGCTACAAGTAAGGCACCACCACACAACTAAAGGCCCGGGGCGCTGGCCCGGCCCCGCGACCAGGAGAGATGACGTGAAGGTAAAGCCGAGCGTCAAGAAGATCTGCGACAAGTGCAAGGTGATCCGCCGCCACGGAGTGGTGATGGTGATCTGCGAGAACCTGCGCCACAAACAGCGCCAGGGTTGAGCGGGCACGGCCTTGCTGATTGACAAGCCGATCGACGGACGCGAGACGACCTCCCCGCGCCAGCCGATCCAGACGGGATCGGTGTCCCCCCGGGAGCCAGGCCGGGGCCCGTAGGCGGTGCAGCCGCTATGCGGGACGGACGGGGAGCAGACCTGGTGACGACGAGACAGGAGAGCCGCCTCGGATGGCACGACTCGCCGGCGTGGACCTTCCCCGCGACAAGCGGATGGAGATCGCGCTGACCTACATCTACGGTATCGGCCGTACCCGCTCGCACGAGATCCTCGACGCCACCGGGGTGAGCCCGGATCTGCGTTCCAAGGATCTCTCCGATGAGGACCTCATCAAGCTGCGGGACTACATCGAAGAAAACTGCAAGGTCGAGGGGGACCTCCGTCGCGAGGTCCAGGCAGACATCCGCCGGAAGATCGAGATCGGTTGTTACGAAGGCCTGCGGTGGCGCCGTGGGCTGCCCGTACGCGGTCAGCGAACCAAGACCAATGCCCGCACCCGCAAGGGTCCGAAGAAGACGGTCGCCGGCAAGAAGAAGGCCGGGAAGAAGTAGCAACCCAGGCCACCCAGGCCCCCTCAGACGCTTGTAGGAGTTCAACCGCATGCCACCCAGAGCACGAACCGGTACCGGTGTCAAGAAGGTACGGCGCAAGGAGAAGAAGAACGTCGCGCATGGTCACGCGCATATCAAGTCGACGTTCAACAACACGATTGTCTCGATCACCGACCCCACCGGTGCGGTGATCGCGTGGGCTTCCGCCGGCCACGTGGGATTCAAGGGCTCCCGCAAGTCCACCCCGTTCGCCGCGCAGATGGCCGCCGAGAATGCCGCGCGCAAGGCCGCCGAGCACGGCATGAAAAAGGTCGACGTCTTCGTGAAGGGCCCGGGTTCGGGCCGTGAGACGGCGATCCGGTCGCTACAGGCCGCCGGCCTCGAGGTCGGCACCATCCAGGACGTGACCCCGCAGCCGCACAACGGCTGCCGGCCGCCCAAGCGGCGCCGGGTCTAAGGCCGCGCGGAGAGGAGAAGCTAAGCGATGGCTCGGTACACCGGACCCGTCACCCGCAAGTCCCGCCGGCTCAAGACCGATCTGGTCGGCGGCGACCAGGCCTTCGAGCGCCGGCCGTACCCTCCCGGCCAGCACGGTCGTGCCCGGATCAAGGAGAGCGAGTACCTGCTGCAGATGCAGGAGAAGCAGAAGGCTCGTTTCACCTACGGTGTCATGGAAAAGCAGTTCCACCGGTATTACGAGGAGGCCAACCGGCGCCCCGGCAAGACCGGTGACACGCTGCTGCAGATCCTGGAATCCCGGCTGGACAACGTCATTTACCGGGCTGGGCTGGCCCGCACCCGGCGCCAGGCGCGCCAATTGGTGAGCCACGGGCATTTCCTGGTCAGCGGCGTGAAGGTGGACGTCCCCAGCTTCCGGGTGTCCAAGTTCGACATAATCGACGTCAAACCGAAGTCGTTGCCGACCCTGCCGTTCGTGGTCGCCAAGGAGACTCTGGGCGACCGCCCAGTGCCCGCCTGGCTGCAGGTGGTCCCCACTACCTTGCGGGTACTGGTGCACCGCCTGCCCGAACGCGCCCAGATCGATGTACCCCTGCAAGAACAACTGATCGTCGAGCTCTACTCCAGATAACCCCCTGTCTACCCCGATATGGAGACATATCGGGGTAGACGACCTCTCTGCGACCCCGATATGTCTCCATATCGGGGGAGCGGAGCCGAATGGGTGTCAAATAGTGGGCACCCAGAGGAGGAATGTTCAACCATGTTGATCACTCAGCGGCCGAACCTCAGTGAGGAACCGGTCGATTTCACCCGTTCTCGGTTCGTCATCGAGCCGCTGGAGCCGGGATTCGGCTACACCCTGGGCAATTCGTTGCGTCGAACCCTGCTCTCGTCTATCCCCGGTGCCGCGGTCACCAGCATCCGCATCGACGGGGTGCTGCACGAGTTCACCACCGTTCCGGGCGTCAAGGAAGACGTCACCGACATCATCCTCAACCTCAAGGAGCTGGTGGTCGGCTCCGAGGAGGACGAGCCGGTGACGATGTACCTGCGCAAGCAGGGCCCGGGCGACGTCACCGCCGGCGATATCGTGCCGCCAGCCGGTGTCACCGTGTACAACCCCGATCTGCACATCGCCACGTTGAACGGCAAGGGCAAGCTGGAGATCGAGCTGGTGGTGGAACGGGGCCGCGGCTACGTGCCGGCGGTGCAGAACAAGGCCTCGGGCGCCGAGATCGGCCGGATTCCAGTGGACTCCATTTACTCGCCGGTGCTCAAGGTGACCTACAAGGTCGAGGCCACCCGCGTCGAGCAGCGCACCGACTTCGACAAGCTGATCCTGGACGTGGAGACCAAGCCGTCGCTGACCCCTCGGGACGCGCTGGCCTCGGCCGGTCGCACCCTGGTGGAGCTGTTCGGCCTGGCCCGCGAGCTCAATGTGGATGCCGAGGGGATCGAGATCGGCCCGTCGCCGGCCGAGGCGGACACCATCGCCGCGTTCGCCATGCCGATCGAGGACCTGGATCTGACCGTCCGGTCCTACAACTGCCTCAAGCGCGAAGGCATCCACACCGTCGGTGAGCTGGTCAGCCGCAGCGAGGCCGACCTGCTCGACATCCGAAACTTCGGCGCCAAGTCGATCGATGAGGTAAAGCTGAAGCTCGCCGGTCTCGGCCTGCAGCTCAAGGACAGCCCTCCTGGGTTCGACCCATCCGCGGTGGCAGCCGAATACTCGATCGACGGCTGGGGCGACACCAGCGACAACGGCATCGACACCAACAACGACTACGGCCCCGACGACGGCCACGACTACGCCGAGACTGAGCAGCTGTAGCTACTCCGAAGGGAGCCACACAATGCCCACGCCGACCAAGGGCGCCCGGCTAGGGGGGTCGCCGGCCCATGAACGGCTGATGCTGGCCAACCTGGCGACATCGCTGTTCGCCCACGGCCGGATCACCACCACCGAGGCCAAGGCGAAGCGGCTGCGGCCGTTCGCCGAACGGTTGATCACCAAGGCTCGCCGGGCGGACTTGCACAACCGTCGCGAGATCATGCGAGTGATCCGGGACAAGGACGTGGTGCACAAGCTGGTCGCGGAGATCGGCCCCCAGTTCGCCGGCCGGCCGGGTGGTTACACCCGGATCGTCAAGACGATGCCCCGCAAGGGCGACAACGCGCCGATGGCGATCATCGCGCTGGTCACCGAGCGCACCGCGGCTGAGGTCGAGGAGGTCAAGCAGCGGGCCTTCAAGGGCCGGTCCCAGACGCAGCAGACGCAGCAGCCCGCCAAAGCCGACGAGCCGGCTGCATCGGACGCCCCGGATGCAGCAGACGCGCCGGCCGGGCAGGAGGTCGAGGCCGAATCCTGACCCCCAGTACCGCAGCACAGGAGCCCGCCGCCCGCACTGGGGATGGCGGGCTTCTGCGCTATCGCCTTGATATCCGCTACGACGGCACGGGTTTCTCCGGATGGGCCCGCCAGCCCGGGCGGCGGACCGTCCAGGGCGAACTGGAAGCTGCGCTGGCGACGGTCACCCGGGTCCCGGCCGCCCTGACTGTCGCCGGCCGCACCGACGCCGGGGTGCACGCCACCGGGCAGGTTGCGCACCTTGACGTACCGCCCGGCGCACTGGCGCCCGGTGACCTTGCTCGCCGGCTCAATCGGCTGCTGCCCCCTGATCTGCGGGTGCCTGCGGTGCGCCAGGTGCCGCCCGCGTTCGATGCCCGGTTCTCCGCGCTGCGGCGCCGCTACCGCTACCGGATCTGCGACGCGCCGTGGGGCGTCGATCCGCTGCGCCGGTACGACACGGTGGCCCACCACTGCCGCCTCGACGATGCGGCGATGAACGCGGCGAGCAGGCTGCTGCTCGGAGAGCACGACTTCGCGGCGTTCTGCCGCCACCGGGACGGCGCCAGCACGGTGCGCGCCCTGGAGCGTCTGGAATGGATCCGGAATGGGCCGTATGTGGCTGCTGATGTGATAGCGGACGCTTTCTGCCACTCCATGGTGCGCAGCCTGGTCGGCGCCTTGCTGGCGGTCGGGGAAGGCCGGCGTACCTCAGACTGGGTCGCTGCACTGCTGCGTCGCACCACTCGGGCCAGCGAGGTGACGGTGGCTGCGCCACACGGTCTCACCCTCATCGGCGTGGACTATCCCGACGACAACCAACTCGCCACCCGCGCCGCGCAGACCCGCGCCGTGCGGGTCATTCGTGACCTCTCCCCCTAGCCACGAGGCTGCGCAATTGCGCTCCTAACGGCGCTCACTGATTACCGACGCGATAGCCCAGATGATGAACACGACGATGGCCAGCCACAGCAAAGCCAACATTGCCCACGCGATATTCATTGATGTCTCCCCGCGGTGTATCCCGCTACGCACCCATCATTTGCTGGCAGCGGTAATTCGGGCCTACCCCGGTGCCGGTTCGCCGAAACACCCTGTTGGCGGCACGTCAGTCTCCTCGGCGGACTGGACCGAGGATCTCGCGTTCGGCGGGCGTGGTGACCAAGCGCAGCGGCAGCCACAGATTGGGACCCAACGCAACTACGCCATCGTCGGTCAACCCTGCCAGTTGCTTCGTCATCGATGCCGGCAGTCGCCATATCCCAGCGGCGAGCTGGGCCTGCTCGGCGGGAAGCCGCTGGAGTAGTACAAGATCCGCGTCGATCGCCGTGCGGCTGGCCTGGGGATGCAGGTCGGGCAGCAAGTACACGGTGGTTTGCCATGGCGATCGCGGTGGGAACAGCTCCTGCGGTACCGCGCCACCGTCGTGCATGACCAGCAACGGGGCATCCTCTGAAGCCCGCGGCAGCTCGGCTTGCGCCAGCGGGCACACCTGCACCAGCGGGGCGTGACGCCCGTCGGGGCCCTCCCCAGCGGCTCGGATGAGCAGCTGCCAGGCGGCAGGCCGGCCGGTGGCGATCACCACCCAGGCGCCGGTGGCCATCGCCCGCAGCGCGACCTGGTGGGCCAGGTACAGGCCACCGACGAGGACCAACCGGGTGGGCTGCGGGCGCAGCACCGACACGCTCAGCGGTTCATTGTCGGCGCTGCAACCCAGCACCATGCCCCCGTGGTCGCCGGCGGGGCTGATGGCGTCGAGCAGGGCGGGTGTGACGAGGAACTCGGGCGCTAGTGCACCGGCTGCGCTGCCGGTGCCCAGGGTTCTGCTCATCCGGACGCGCCCAACGGCAGGGTGGCGGCCAGTCCAGCGACCTGGAGCCCGCCGAGCGGGCGCAACGTCAGCCCGAGCCGCTGCGACACCGATTGCAACAGCCCGTCGGCCGCCGCGAGTTCGGCTGGGTTACGCGCGCTGACGCGGACCAGGCCACGCAGCCCCACCTCACCGCCGCCGTCCTCCGGCGAGATCGACAAGGCCACTGTGGTGGACAGCGCACGCACACCGGTCAGCGCGTTGAGGTTGCGCGCTGCGCCGATGGTCCCCCAGCCGGCGATGGCGTAGCTGGCATGGCCGACCCCGGCCGCGGTCACCGTCGTCCACCCTTCACTCAATGTCACCGGCTGTCCGGTACCGGCCACCCCGGTGACCCCAGACAGCTCGGCGGCGCAGATGCCGGCACGCAGCAGCTGTTCTGCGTCCAGCGGCCGGGCCGGCACCCCTTTGGATGCCAATGTTGCGCGCACCCGGGACAGCGCCGCGATGAGCGCGCGGTGGCAACCGGTCACTCCACCGCCGCGTTCAGCGACCGCGGCCGGGCAGCGGCGTGGATCCAGGCGCACCGCGATCCAGGTAGTCCGGCGGGCCGCCGCCGGCAACGGACCCAGCACCTCAAGGTAGGCCCGCAGCGCGGGCGACGACGACGGCAACGCGGCGTTGCCCGGGTAGCAGTGCCAGATCACCTGAATCGCGTCCAGCACCACACCACGGTCTTCCAGGCAGGATGCCAGCACGCCGAGCGGCAGGCCGGCGGTTGCGCCGACCGGAGCGATCATCGACGGCGTGGTCTCGACTTCCAGCACGGCGGTCCAGGTGCCCTGGTGCCACGCAAAGCCCACCGGTTCGCGCTGCTGGTCGGCGCTGTGCGCCACGATGAGGTCGGGGATCAGCAAGCTCAGCAGCGCGGCCCGGGGATCGCCGGCGGCAGGCGCGTCCGGATGCGGCAGGCTACTGCCGGGTGAGCGCGCCAGGTACCGGCTGGTGAGCTGGATCCACCGCACCAAGGGGCGACCGTGCCAGCGGCCGAACGCGAGCGGCACCGCGATCAGCACGACCAGCAGGGCAGGTCCCCACAGCGTGGCGTCGACGGTGAGCAGCGCCAGACCCAACGCCAGGCCGATCTCCAGGATCACCAGATTGCCGACGGGCAACGGACCCAAGTGTGCGCCCGGGTCACGCAGCCGGGCGCGCATCGGCCGCATCGACTCCTGCTGCGGTGCAGCCGGTGCTGCGGTCATGTATGCGCCTTTCGCGAAACGGCGTTCGCTATCGTGCGGCACCGTACATCCCAGCCAAAGAGCGGCAGGTACCCGATGCCCACAGACCCGACCACCACCTCGCAGGTACAGGCGTACCGCTTCGTGCTCCGCCGGATGGAGTCGGCTCTGGTTCGCAAGGATGCGGTGATGCTGCACGAGCCGATGCGCCACCACCTGCGTGCCACGGCCGTCGGCTTGCTGGTTGCGGCGTTGCTGCTGGTGGCCTTCTTGGTCTTCAACAAGGTCCATCCGAGCGGTGCCGCCGCGCTTGCCGTTAGCCTTGCTGGCGGCGTTTGAGGATCTGCACGACCACCACGGTGAGTCCCAGCAGGACGAGCGCGGCCGCCGAGCCGGTGAGGGCGACGGTGCGTGGCAGGGCGTTGTCCGGCGGCGGGGGCTGGAATCCAGACAACCTTGCGGGGTTGCCCGGTCCCCGGGCGGATCCGGGTTCCCCCGGCAGCACCGCGGTGAGCGCGGCGACTGGATCGATCACCCCGTAGCCGAGGTCCTCGCTGCGCCTGCGGGGACCGGTGCTGTGCTGCGCGGTCTGCTCGATGCGGCGCATCACCTGGCGCGCGGACAGGTGTGGAAAGCGTTCCCGGACCAGCGCGGCGAGCCCGGCGACATAGGGCGCGGCGAAGCTGGTGCCGTCGAGCGGGCGCAGCTGGCCGTGGGCATCGACGATCCCGCTGGTCAACCCGGGGCGCCCGGCGGCCAGGGATACCGCATTGGTGCCGGGGGCGGCCACATCGACCCACGGCCCGTGGATCGAGAAATCGGCCGGTTGGCCATCGTCGCCGGTTGCGGCAACAGTGAGTACGTCGTCGTCGAACCAGCCCGGCGAGGAGATGGTGGTGACCCTGCCGGGGCTGTTCTGCTTGCAGCTGCCACTGGTGTTGGCGGCGGCTACCACCACGACAGCGTTGTGTTCTACCGCGTAGTGCACCGCGGCTTCCAGGTCCGGCGCGTTGACTTGGTCAGGTTCGGCCGGGAAACACGCGGCTTCCGAAATGTTGATCACTGTTGCGCCGAGCTGCACCGCGCGCATCACCGCCCGCGCCATGCTCACGGTGTCTCCCGCCATCGGACTGCGCGTCTGCTCCCCCGTGTCGAGCTGGCGCAGCGGCACTGCGTAGAAGGTGCTGGCTTGGCGGATGGCCAGGATCTGAGCGTCGGGTGCGACTCCCACGAATTGGCTGCCTGCACCGGGCGCCGCGGCGATGAGCCCGGCTACCGCGGTCCCGTGACCGTCGCAGTCGAACAGACCCCCGCGGTGCTCGATGTAATCTCCGCCGTCGATCAGCCTGCCGAGCAGTCGGGGGTGCGGCTGCACGCCACTGTCGATCACCGCGACTCGCTGGCCGCGCCCGGTCGCGAACCGCTGAGCCTGCAGGATTCGCAGCCGGCGTTGCGCCGGCGGATCTATCGCAAGGTTCTGGCCGCTGTCCGGTGCCTGCTGCTGGCAGGGCGCCTGCTGTTCGACCGGGCCGATCTGCCGGGTAGCTGCGTTGTCCACGACGTAAGGCATGGCACTCACGCTGGCGGGGCTGGGCAGCGCCGCCATGTCCGCAGCAGGTGGTACGCCGGGTGGCCGGACGTTCGGTTGCGCGGCTGCCGGCCATGCCGGTCCGGCCAGGCACAAGACCGTCGCCGCAACGGCTACCAGCGAGTGTCGGCGCTGACTCAGCGCCCTCACAGCGCCCGGACGGTGCGGTAGAGGTCCAGCACACCTAAGGCCAGCGGCAGCACCGAGGCGATGAGCACCGCCTCCACCACATCAACCGAGCGGCGCAGCACCGGGGAGAACCGGCGCCGGGGCACCGCTACGCCGGTGACCAGCGCGAGCGTCGCGAGAACCAGCAGGCCGGCGAAACCGGCCAGCAGCACGCCGGGCTGCCGAGCCGTCGCCAGCAGACCGGCCATCAGGCCACCTACCGCGACGATCCCGTTGACCAGCAGGGCAATCGCCTGGTTGGCGTTGGCGTAGGACCTGGCCCGCAGCAGCAGCACTGCGGCGACGACAGCGCCCAGCACGACCCCCACCACACCGCCGGCCGCGGCCAGCACCGCGCCGATCGCGGCTACCAGACCGGATCCGATGATCATGCCGGTCAGGTACTCGTGCGCCCGTTCCACCCGGCGCTCGATCGCCGCATAGTCCGGAAGTCCAGGGTCTTCCCGCAGATCTTTGGCGTTACCGGGGACCTGCGGCATGGGCAGCCGGGACAGGTGAATGGTCAGCCTGGGTAATGCAGAGATGGCGCCGAGTGCCAGTGCCGCTGCTGCTGCTGCAATGCCCGCGGCGGGTCGGTGAACCAGGCTGGCGCAGAGAAAGGTCAGCGCACCTAAGGCGCAGGCGGTGGCGCTGGCGACGAACGGCGTGAGTCCCGCGCCGAGCATCGCGATCGACGCGGCGGCCAGCACCAGGGTCAACGTGCACGCCAGCAGCAAGTTCTCCGCGTGAACGCCACTGCCGGGCACGATGGCCAGCCCGCTGACGAAACCCAGCGGCAGGCTTCCGGCCGCGATCACCACACCTGCGCTGGTCTCGCGGTAAACCCGCGCAGTCACCACTCCGGCGATTAGCGCGACCACCGCGGTCACGCCTGCGAGGACGCCCGCGCCAAGCCCGGCTCCGGCCAGCGTTCCCGCTCTGAGCAGTCCGGCGGCGCTGGCCAGCAAGGCCAATCCGGCCGCGATCGAGCCGAGCATGCGGGCGGTGTGCTCGGTCCACGGCCGGTAGCTGCCCGGGGTCGCCTCGGCGATCGCCTCCACCACGTCGTCGAACAGTGGCGGCGGCGGGTTGTCGTTGCGTCGCCGGATCTGCAACAGGTCGCCGTCGAGCACCCCAAGCGAACTCAGCGAACGCTCCGGATCGATCGCGTCGCCGCCGAGCTTGGCCAGGCACCAGCCACCGTGCTTGCTACCCCCGTCCGGGCTGGACTCGCCAGCCATGGTGAGCAGCATCGGCAGCAGGTTGGCCACCGCGACGTCGGAGGGCAGCGCCAGGTCGATGCGGGTGCGCGGGGCCACGACCGTCACCCTGCTGAAGCCCGCCCCGGACGGTGGCACCGTCGATCCAGCACCGGACGGTGGCACCGTCGATCTAGCGCTGGACGGTGGAGCTCCATTGACATGGGTCGGCACCAGCTGCACTCCTCGCTCGTCCGCGGCTGCGGCGCTGTGGTCCGCGGAGTATCCCTGCGCTCAGCGCCCGGTGCTTGAGGGGGTCGCCCGGGGTCGGTCAGGTGCTCACATCGGTGCTGCTACCTCGGACGACAGGTTTACGCTGCGGGTGCGCTACCGCTGCCCGGCGGCCCGCTGATCGGCCCGGCGCCGGCTTGCCATCGCCGAGAGGCTGCCAGTCGACGGTCAGTGGATCGTCGTGGCTGCGACTGGTGCCGCTGCTCCCTTACCGGCCGGCGCAGTCAGGCAGCAGCCTCAATTTCTCGCGTGAGGTGGGCGGCGAAGGGGGCGCGGCAGCGCGCGGGTGTCCGGGGCACCCCCCGATAGGGTGGCCCGCCTGGCGTGCGCGCGGATGGATCCGGAGGTGAGCTGGCATGAGCACCGTGCAGTTGCGGCGACTACCCCGGCTGGCCGCGCCGAAGATGCCTGGTGGCGAGGTTCATCTCGAGCCGCCGCCAGAGGTACCCAGAGTCATCCCCGGCAACATCATGCAGAAGACCCTGCCGGTTGTGATGATCGTGGCCGTGCTGGGCATGGTGGCCTACGTCTTCCTGGCCCCAGGGCCGGACAAGAGCAATCCGCTGTTCCTGATGTTCCCGATCATGATGGTGCTCTCGACCGTCGGCATGTTCGCCGGTGGCCGCGGGGCGGGCCAGGCCAAGGCCGAGATGAACGAGGACCGCAAGGACTACCTGCGCTACCTCGGTCAGATGCGGGAGCGAGCCCGGGAAACCGCGCAGGAGCAGCGCGCAGCGCTGGAGTGGAGCCATCCCGATCCCGCCGCGCTGTGGTCGATCGCAGCGAGCCGGCGGATCTGGGAACGGCGCAGCAGCGATGCCGACTTCTGCCACGTCCGGATCTGCCGGGGCTCGCAGCGGCTGGCCACCCGGCTGGTGCCACCGCAGACCGGTCCGGTGGACGAGCTGGAACCGATCACCACGCTGGCCTTGCGACAGTTCGTCCGAGCTCACTCCATCGTGCCCGAGCTGCCGATCGCCATCTCGATTCGCGGGTTTGCCGCGATCGGGATTTCCGGAGATCCGGCCGCCGCGCGTGGGTTGGCGCGCGCGATGGTCGTCCAGCTGGCCACCTTTCACGCCCCCGATGACCTGCTCATCGCGGTGGTCACTGCCGGGCGGGCGAAGGTGGATTGGGAATGGGCGAAGTGGTTGCCACACGCGCAGCACCCGACCCGGGTCGACGGGGCCGGGCCGGTGCGGATGATGGCGTCGGCGCTGGTCCACATCGAGGAACTGCTCCGCGAGCAGCTCCGGGAGCGTCCTCGATTCGCCCGCAACGCCCCGCTGCCCGGCGACGAGCCGCACGTACTGATCGTTATCGACGGCGGGGAGATCAGCGGAGCCGAGCAGATCATCCTGGAGGAAGGTTTGGCGGGGGTCACGCTGCTGGACCTCTCGGCGTCGCTGGGTACCCTGATCAGCCGCCGCGGCCTGACGCTGGCCATCGAGGGGACCGCGATCGGCGCCCGCGGCGCGACCGGTGTCGAGTTGTTCGGAGCTCCCGATGCGCTCGCCGTCGTCGAGGCCGAGGCCGTGGCCCGCGCACTGTCGCCCTACCGCCTCGGTGCACCGGACGCACCGGGCGACAACGAGCCGCTGCTGGGCAGCACCGGCCTGCTCGGGCTGCTCGGGCTGCCCGAAGACCCCCATGCTTTCGACGTCGCCGAAGCCTGGCGACCACGCCCGATCCGGGACCGGTTGCGGGTACCCATCGGGCTCGGCGAGTTCGGTCAGCCCGTGGAGCTGGACATCAAGGAGGCCGCCCAAGGCGGGATGGGGCCGCATGGATTGTGCGTGGGAGCCACCGGGTCCGGGAAATCGGAGTTCCTGCGCACCCTGGTGCTGGGTTTGATCGCCACCCACTCCTCGGCAGTGCTCAACCTGGTGCTGGTCGACTTCAAGGGCGGCGCGACGTTCCTGGGTATGGAGGATGCACCGCACGTCGCCGCCGTGATCACGAACCTGGCCGACGACCTGACCCAGGTCACCCGCATGCAGGACGCGCTGGCCGGCGAGATGAACCGCCGCCAGGAGCTACTGCGCACCGCCGGAAATTTCGCCAACGTTTCCGACTACGAGAAGGCCCGGGACAACGGCGCCGACCTCGATCCGCTACCCGCGCTGTTCATCGTGATCGACGAGTTCTCCGAGCTGCTGGCGCAGCGGCCGGAGTTCATCGATCTGTTCGTGGCGATCGGCCGGCTGGGGCGCTCGCTGCAGATGCACCTGCTGCTGGCTTCGCAGCGCCTGGAGGAAGGCAAGCTGCGCGGACTGGAATCCCACCTGTCCTACCGGATCGGGCTCAAGACCTTCTCCGCTGGGGAGTCCCGGGCGGTGCTGGGCGTGCCCGACGCCTACGAGCTACCGCCGGTGCCCGGCTCGGGCTACCTCAAGTTCGACACCGCTTCGATGGAGCGCTTCAAGGCGGCCTACGTCTCGGGGCCGTACCGCGCCGGCCGGGTCGTCGCGGCGCCCAGGGAGATCCCGGTATCCGCCGATCGCCGGCCGCGGCTGTTCGTGCCCGACTTCATCGACTTACCCGAGGCGCCTGCGCCGGTGGTCCAGCACGAGCCGGAGGAGGCCGTCGCCGAACCCAGCGTGCTGGATGTCGTGGTGGCCAAGCTGGCCGGGCAGGGCCCGCCGGCGCACGAGGTGTGGCTGCCGCCGCTGGACGCGTCGCCCTCGCTGGATCAGTTGCTGCCGCCGCTGTCGGTCACCGAGGATCGCGGGCTGTCCCCGGTCGGCTTCTTCGGCAACGGCCGGCTTGCCGTCCCGGTCGGCATCGTGGACAAGCCCTACGAGCAGCGCCGGGATCTGCTCTGGGCGGACCTGGCCGGTGCTGCGGGCCACGCGGTGGTCACCGGCGGCCCGCAGTCGGGCAAGTCCACCTTGCTGCGTTCGATGTTGATGTCGCTGGCCTTGACCCACACCCCGGAGGAGGTGCAGTTCTTCTGCATCGACTTCGGTGGCGGCACGCTGGCGTCGCTGGACGGCCTGCCGCACTGCGGCGGGGTGGCCGGACGGCGGGAACCCGACATCGTCCGGCGCATCTTCGCGGAGGTCAGTGGCTTGCTCGCGACCCGCGAGCAGCGGTTCCGCTCGCTGGGCACCGACTCGATGGCCGGGTACAGGGCGCGGCGGCAACGGGGAGAGCTACCGGAGGATCCGTTCGGTGACGTGTTCCTGGTGATCGACGGGTGGCACGGCTTCCGCCAGCAGTTCGACGTCTCTGACCTGGAGATGCGGGTGGTGAACCTGGCCACCCAGGGCCTGTCTTACGGGGTGCACGTGCTGATCGGCGCCACCCGGTGGGCGGAGATCCGGCCCGCGTTGAAAGACCTGCTCGGTACCCGCTTCGAGCTGCGGCTGGGTGATCCGGGCGAGTCCGACATCGACCGGCGGGTGGCGGTCAACGTGCCGCCCGGGAGACCCGGACGGGGCCTGTCCCGGGACAGGCTGCATTTCCTCACGGCGCTACCGCGCATCGACGGTATCGCCGATGCGGTGGCGCAGATCCGCCAGGCGTGGCCGGGCCGCACCGCGCCGCGGGTCCGGTTGCTGCCCGAGCGGATCGACTACCCGCAGCTACCGATGCCGCAGCCGCCGCGACCGCACCTGATCCCGATCGGCATCAACGAGGCCGAACTGGAAACGGTGTACTTGAACTTCACCGCCGAACCCCATTTCCTGTGCTTCGCCGACGGCGAATCCGGCAAAACCAACCTGCTGCGAACGATCGCCCGGGGCATCGTGGCGCGCTGCACCCCGGAGCAGGCCCGCATCATCGTCGTCGACTACCGCCGCACCATGCTCGGTGCCGTGGAGTCCGAGCACCTCATCGGCTACGGGATGTCGGCCGATGTGCTGACCCCGATGATCACTGACGTACAGAACTCCATGCGCAAGCGCCTGCCCGGTACCGGTATCACCCAGCAGCAGCTCCGGGACCGGTCCTGGTGGTCCGGACCGGAGCTCTACGTCCTGGTCGACGACTACGACCTGGTCGCCCCTCAGGGCGGGGTGAACCCGCTCGCACCGTTACTGGAGTTCCTGCCCCAGGCCAAGGACGTGGGCCTGCACCTGGTCATCGCCCGTCGATGCGGTGGCGCTGCCCGCGCACTGTTCGAGCCGGTCATCGCGCGGCTGCGGGAGCTGTCCACTCCCGGCATCGTGATGAACGGCAGCCCAGACGAGGGCCCCCTGCTCGGCAACGTCAAGCCATCCCCGATGCCCCCCGGACGCGGCACCCTGGTCACCCGCAAGACCGGCCCGCAGCTGGTCCAGATCGCCTGGCTCCCAGACGGTCTCATGGATGCTTGAGCACCTTCATCCCGGGACAGCGACCCGGCTCAGCGCGCTGGCATGGCATCGTTGGGACCGACGAGCTTGAACTGCGCCCCGGTCGGGTCTGCGGCGGCGGCGAGGCGGCCGTATGGGGTGTCCTCAGCGGCCCTGAGTATTGAGCCGCCGAGCTCGACGATCCGTGCCAGCGCGGCGTCAGTGTCCTCGACCCCGAAGTACACCGACCAGTGCGCGGGAACCCCCTCGGGGAGGAAACCTGCCGCGTCCATGATCCCGGCCAGCCAGTCATCGCCGTGCCGCAGCGTGGTGTAGCGGAACTCTGGGCTGTCGCTCACGGCATGGGTATCCCAGCCGAACACCTCGCGGTAGAAGCCGACGGCGCCCTGGTAGTCCCGGGTGTGCAGCTCGAACCAGCTCGGTGTGCCAGGCTCGCCGACGACCCCGAAGCCCTTGTGACGGTCGGGCTGCCAGATGCCGATCGCCGCGCCACCGGGGTCGCTGACGACGGCCATGGTGCCCAGATCGGCGACATCCATGGCTTCGACAATGATCTGGCCGCCATGGGCGGTGGTGGCGTCGACGGCTTTTCTGGCGTCATCAGTGGCCAGGTACACCGACCACACGTCGGGCATCTCCGAGCCTTGGTTGGGCATGCATCCGGCGACCAGGACGCCGTCTTCGCGGAAATTGAAGTAGCCGCCGAACTGCTCGGCCGGCTCCTCGGCGATCCAGCCGAACAGCTGGCCGTAGAACTCCCGGCTGCGCTCGGTGTCGGAAGTCATCAGATCGACCCAGCAGGGCGCTCCGACGATAGCGCTGTCACGCTTAGCCATGGTGGCTCCCTTCGCGATGTTCTCGAGACGGTGTCACCACTAGACGCCGTAGCGCTCCGGAACTCATCGGTCATCTTCGGCTGCGCCGGTCGGGGACCGCTCGGCGCGGTTGCCGCCGAAAGCGGCGACACCAGACGTTCACTCGATCGTGTATCTGGGAGAAGGTTCCTCGAGCCCGGTCGTTGTCAGAGGTGCCCGCAACAATAACGGTATGAGCGTTGCGCTGGCCGATCCCGTCGACGTGATGTCGGGTTGCCTGGATAGCGTGCGCGAAATGCTTAGCAGCCTTGATGATAAGCAAATTGTCCAGGCGTTGCGGGACATCGAAACGCATCTGCGCCAAACGCAGTCGGTGATGCTGGAATTGGTTGCTGAGGCCGAGTCCCGGCGAATTGCTGCTCAGGGCGGATTCGGCAATACGGCCCGGCTACTGGCGGGGATACTCCAGCTGTCGGCGGCCGAAGCCCGCCAGAGGGTGGAACACGCGTCGATGGTGGGCACCCGCCGTACCCTCACCGGCCAAACCCTGCCGCCGCGGCTGCCAGTCACCGCGGCGGCGCTGGCCGCCGGGGACATCGGCACCGGGCAGCTGCGGGTGATCAGCGAGACCATCGTCGCGCTGCCCACCTCGGTACCCGAGCCGGTCCGCGAGCAGGCCGAGGCCACCCTCGCCGGCTACGCCCGGGATTTCGATCCCCGCCGGCTGCGCCTGATCGCCGAGCGACTGCTGACCACCCTGGACCCCGACGGTCCCAAACCGGCCGATGATGCACCTCCGACCAATCCGGCCCGCGGTGAACTGTGGCTGCGGAATCGCCGCGACGGACGCCTGGCATTGGAAGGCTGGCTGGATCCAGAGCATGGCAGCCTGGTGCGCTCGCTGATCGAGCAACTCGCCACTCGCCGCCCGGTCATCGACGGTGTGCCCGACCGGCGGACGGTTCCGCAGCGCCAAGCCGATGCCCTGATTGAACTGTGCGAGCGGGCCCGCGCAACCGGCGAGTTCCCTACCACCGCCGGTGAACCCCCGCATGTCACGGTGACGATCGACTGGGACGCCCTGCGCACCGGACTGGGCGCCGCGGCGCTCGACTATGGGCAACTCATCAGCGCCGGCGACGCCCGCCGCATGGCCTGTGATTGTAAAGTGATTCCGGTGGTCATGGGCGGCAAATCCGAGCCACTGGACGTCGGGCGAGCAATGCGCACCGCCCCGATGGGCATCCGCCGCGCCCTAGTCGCCCGCGATGGCGGATGCAGTTTCCCAGGCTGCGATCGACCCCCTGGCATTTGCGAAGCCCACCACGTCCGGCACTGGATCGACAATGGTGTGACGAGCGTGGGGAATTGCTGCCTGTTGTGCCCGGTCCACCACCAGCAAGTGCATCTGCAAGGCTGGGATATCACCATTCAGGGTGGTCGCGTCGAATTCCAGCCGCCCCCGATCATCGATCCTGATCGCCGACCCCTCAGCAACCCACTCCGGTGCTGAGTGGGCTCGGCGTCGCATTCGACCGGAGGCGGCGGTCAGGGAGCGACGCTTTCGGTTTCGGGCAGTTGCACGTCGACGGTGGCCTCACCGCCGTTGGTCAACTCCACCGTGGTCAGTTGTCGCACATTGCCCGCGCTGCGCAGGTCAGCAAGGACGGCCTGAACAGCGGCGATTCTCGGTCCCGAGTCGATCACTGTCACCGACGTGGCCTCGGCGCGCACCGAACGCTTGGCGTCTGATTTCGCTTTGCGGATCTGCCGCAGCACATCGGCCGCGATGAACAAAACCGACGGATCCCCATCGAGCAGCGCCACGCTGCGCAGTTCGGCCCCGTCCGGCCAGCTGGCGCGGTGTATCGACCCGGCGGTGAAGCCGAGCAACGGCCCGTCGTCCGTCTGGGCCCACGACCAGGCCTCTTCGGTGACGTAAGGCAGGAACGGCGCGAACAGCCGGAGCAGTACGGACACAGCGATGCGCAGCGCCGCGCGCGCTGAGCCGGAGTCCGGACCGTCCTGGTAGGCACGGACCTTGACCAGCTCCAGGTAGTCGTCGCAGAACCGCCAGAAGAACTCCTCGGTGGCCTGCAGCGCCCGTGCGTAGTCGTAGTTATCGAAAGCGCGGGTGGCGTCGTCGATCAGGGTGGCCAGCTGGGCCAGCATTGCCCGATCGATCGCCTCAGTCACCGCAGCGTCGGCGCGTGCTGGGGGCAGCCCAAAGGCAAACTTGCAGGCGTTGAGCACTTTGACGGCCAGCCGTCGGCCGATCTTCATCTGGCTGGGGTCGAACGCCGTGTCGATACCCGGGCGGGCGCTGGCCGCCCAGTAACGGACCGCATCTGCGCCGTACTGCTCGAGCATCTCGGTGGGCACCACGACGTTGCCGCGGGATTTGGCCATCTTCTTGCGGTCCGGGTCGAGAATCCAGCCGGATAGCGCGACGTGCTGCCAGGGCAGGCTGCCGTACTCGTAGTGGCTGCGGACCACCGTGGAGAACAGCCACGTGCGGATGATGTCGTGGCCCTGCGGGCGCAGATCCATCGGGAAGGTTCGCGCAAACAGGTCGGGGTCATCTTCCCAGCCACAGGCGATCTGGGGGGTCAGCGACGACGTCGCCCAGGTGTCCATGATGTCTGGCTCACCGGTGAAGCCGCCAGGCTGGTCCCGTTGCTGCGCGGTGTACCCGGGTGGCACATGGGACTGCGGGTCGATGGGCAGCGCCGCTTCGTCCGGCACGATCGGGTGCTCGTAGTCGGGACACCCTTCGCCGTCTAGCCGGTACCACAGCGGGATCGGCACGCCGAAGAACCGTTGGCGCGAGACCAACCAGTCCCCGTTGAGCCCCTCGACCCAGTTCTCGTACCGGTGGCGCATGTGGTCGGGGTGCCAGTCGAGCTCCTTGCCCCGGGCGATCAGCTCGGCCCGCAGTTCCGGTGAACGGCCGCCGTTGCGGATGTACCACTGGCGGGTCGTGACGATCTCCAGCGGTCGGTCGCCCTTCTCGTAGAACTTGACCGCGTGGGTGATCGGTCGCGGTTCACCGAGCAGATCACCGGAATCCCGCAGCAACTCCACCATCTCGCGCTGGGCGGCGAAGATGGTCTTGCCGGCCAGCCGCGCATAGGCCGCCTGGGCCGGCTCGGTGGTCAGCCAGGAAGGTGTCTCCGCGTCGAGCCGGCCGGTCTTGCCGATCACCGCGCGGGTGTCCAACTCGAGCTCGCGCCACCACATCACGTCGGCGAGGTCGCCGAAGGTGCACACCATGGCGATCCCGGTGCCCTTGTCCGGCTCGGCCCGGTGGTGTGCCAGCACCGGCACCTCGACGCCGAACACTGGCGTGCGGACGCTCGACCCGAACAGCGACTGGTAGCGCTCATCGTCGGGATGGGCGACCAGCGCCACGCAGGACACCACCAGCTCCGGGCGCGTGGTGGCGATGATGACGTCCCCAACAACGTCACCGTGCCCACCAGTGCCGGCAAAGCGCAGATCATGGTAGGCACCCGGGCGGTCCCGGTCTTCCAACTCCGCCTGCGCCACCGCCGTCTGGAAGGTGATATCCCACAAGCAGGGTGCCTCGGAGGAGTAAGCCTCACCGCGAGCCAGGTTGCGCAAGAAGGCCCGCTGGCTGACCCGCTGCGAACGCGCTGACACCGTGGAGTAGGTCAGGGACCAGTCCACCGACAGCCCCAGCAGGCGCCACACCTGCTCGAAGACCTTCTCGTCCGTCTCGGTCAGCCGCTCACACAGCTCGATGAAGTTGCGCCGGCTGATCGCGATGTAGTCCTGGCGCTTCGCGGCGGGTTTTGCCGGCGAGACGAAGCCCTCCTGGTAGGCGACGGACGGGTCACAGCGCACGCCGAAGTAGTTCTCCACCCGCCGCTCGGTGGGTAACCCATTGTCGTCCCAGCCCATTGGATAGAACACCGCGCGGCCACGCATCCGCTGGAAACGCGCGATCGTGTCGGTGTGCGTGTAGCTGAAGACGTGGCCGACATGCAGGGAGCCCGACACGGTGGGGGGCGGCGTATCGACCGAGTAGATCTCGCCGCGGTCGTGGGTGCGGTCGAAGCGATAAGTACCGTCGTGTTCCCACCGCTCGCCCCAGCGAGCTTCGAGATTGTCCAGGGTTGACTGTGCGGTTGGCTGGGGACTGGCCATCCCTTGACTCTATCGGGCCAGAATTTGCTCGCCGGTCGTGCCCGATCGCGCCGGATTCGGCTTATCCGGTCGCGGCCCCGGACAACAGCCGGTGGGCGCGCCGTGGCCCGATGGACAGCAGCAGGGTAGGCAGCCGGGGACCAGTGTCCGATGAACACAGCAGCTGGTACAGCGCGGCGAAGAAAACCCGTTGTGACTTCTTCAGCTCGGGGCTGGGCGGAGCGTCTTTGGGCAGCCCTTGGAGCAGCTTCGGGATCGCATACACCAGGCGGGTCAGGCTTTCGAGCGTCCAGGCGTCGTCGAGCTGCTCGTCGAGCATGTGCACACCCTGGCGGGTCTGCTCATCCAGCTCCCGCCACGCTTGGCTGTTGAACTCGGTGCGGATCCTGGTGCGCTGTTCCGGCGGCAGCAGGCGGGTGGCGTAGTTGATGGCGCACGTCAGCCGCGGCTCCAGCTCCTTGAGTAGGGCGTCGCGATCAGGCAGGGCATCGGGGTTGTCGACATGCTGGCGCACGAGTCGATCAATCTGCTCGGTGTTGCCTTGCGTGAGGTCGGCAGCCGACGCCAGCAGCCGGAACGAGATCGGCCGCTGGCTGTGCTCGACGGTGCCCGCCGACGTTTGCAGGCACATCTGGCGCATGTGCCTGTCGACCGGGGACGCGCCCGTGGCGTCAGCGCGCTCACCGAACTGGTCCCACTCGTCGTAGAGCCGCTGCACCGCCCGTGGCGAAAGGTCGATCGTGAACGACTGCGACGGCACTCGCCGCAGGTACAGCCAGCGCAGCATCGCCGGCTCCAGAATGTCCAGCGCGGTGCCCGGGATCGCCGCGCCACCGGCCGAGCTGGACATCTTGCTCGACCCGCCGGCCAGGCCGACGAAGGTGTAGGCGAACGAGAATGGGGCGGTACCGCCGAAGATCTCTCGAACCAGCACGCTGCTCGAGGCGTAGCTGCTCGATGGCGAGTGATGATCTTCACCCGCAGGTTCGAAGTCCACCTGCTCGTAGACCCACCGCATCGGCCAGTCCACTTTCCATACCAACTTGCCGGAGATCGGCGCACCATCGGCGAGCGTCATCTGCCCGGCATGGCCGCACCGGCAGCAGTAGGCCACCACCAGGCCGTCGTAACCGACGACCGTCGTGAAGTCCTTGCCGCAGGACTGGCAGTACGGCTTGAACGGGTAGTACTCGGCCCGGCGTTGCGCCAGTGGCGTGCCATGCAGACCTTCGGTCTGGAACCTGGCGAGGATGTCGAAGACCTCGCCCCGCCGGTCCATCGCTTGGCGGATCCCGGCGTTGTACGTTCCGCGCGGGTACTGCTCGGACTGCCGCACCTCGCGCATCCGCACACCCATTCTGGCCAACGAATCGGTGAACTCCGCGATGAAGTGCGCCGCGTACGAGTCACGCTCGCCGTAGGGGTCCGGCACCGCCGCCAGCGGGCGACCGACATGCTCGGCCAAGCCCTCGTCGAGCCCGGCCGGCACCTTCCGGAACCGGTCATAGTCATCCCACGAATGCAGGTGCACCACGTCATAGCCCCGGGACAAGATCTCCTCGGCGACGAAGTGTGCCGTCATGACCTCGCGCAGGTTGCCGAGATGGATAGGCCCCGACGGAGATACGCCCGATGCGCACACGATCTGCTTCCCATCCGAACGGTGGGCATGCTCGATCGCGGCATCAGCCGCCCGTTCGACCCAGCTCAGTTCCGTCTCGGCCACGCATCCTCCGCAACGCGCACCCACGCGCTCCCCAGCCCCCATACAAAGTTAGCAGCGCGCACCGCCGGGCCCGCCGTCCACCGTTCGCGCTTGCAACGTTCTGCGACCGGATGGCTACGGCCTGGAACCGAAGCTGGCAGTGTGGCGTCCCCTGGTCGTTCGCGGTCGGCTGACAACCAAGGAGACCACACGATGGCAGGCCAGTTCGGTGCGCAGTTCGAGCAGATGCAGGCGGCGGCCAATCACGTCGCCGAGGTGAATCAGAGCGTGCAGGCGCAGCTGTGCGCGCTACGCAACCAGCTGGCGCCGCTGGGGGCAGCGTGGAAGGGCCAGGCGGCCACCGCCTTCGGGCTGCTGATGCAGCGGTGGGACAACGACGCGCGCAATCTCAACGAGGCGCTGAGCAGTATCGGTGAGCAGATCCGGGGCTCGGGCACCACCTACGCACAGGCCGACGAGGCCGAGAACCAGACCTATACCCGGATCAGCCAGGCGCTGGGCAGCTGAGCCCGCATAACTACTAAAGGAGACGACAGACGTGAGCGAGATTCTGGTCACGTTCGGCGAGCTGGAAAGCGCCCGGACCTCGATCCAGACCACCTGGACGAATATCAACCGGGAGATGGAAGACCTCAAGCGGTATCTGCAGCCGATGGTGGAGACCTGGACCGGCGACGCGTCCAGTGCCTACCAGGCCCACCAGGCGAAGTGGGATCGGTCGGCGGCGGACCTCAACCAGGTACTGAACCAGATCGCGGTGGCGCTGCGTGCGTCGAACGAGAACTACCAGGCCGGCGAAGCGGCGAACCGGGCGCGTTGGTCCTAGCCGCCCGGTCTGCCGATGCCGACCCCGTTTTGACCTTCGCGGCGCCCGGCCGGTATCGTTTCCGGCGCTGCTGTGCGGATGTGTGCGACTGGCGGAGCTGACTGTTTCCCAGGCGCACCGGCACCCGGTGAAGATTCGATGACCCTGCGAACCGTGATAACGAGGTAGTTCCGTGCGCACGTACAGCCCCAAGCCTGGCGAGGTCCAGCGCGCCTGGCATGTCATCGATGCCACGGACGTGGTGCTGGGACGGCTGGCCAGCCAGGCCGCCATCCTGCTGCGCGGCAAGCACAAGCCGACCTATGCCCCACACGTGGACACCGGCGACTTCGTCGTGATCGTCAACGCCGGCAAGGTTGCGCTGTCGGGCAACAAGGGTGATCGCAGCTTCGTCTACCGGCACAGCGGCCGCCCCGGCGGCCTCAAGCGGCGTTCGTTCAACGAGATGCTCGCCACCCAACCGGAGCGGCTGGTGGAGCGGTCCATCAAGGGCATGCTGCCGAAGAACACGCTGGGCCGGGCGATGGCCCGCAAGCTCAAGGTCTACGCCACCGCCGAGCACCCGCACGCGGCGCAACGACCGCAGCCATACGAGATCACCCAGGTCGCCCAGTGACTACCGACCCAGCGATTCCTGATCCAGTGCATTTCCCCAGTGAGGACCCGAGAGACGCCGTGACCACTCCGCAGACACCGCACCCGGACACCGCGCCGGCAGCGCCAGTTGGGCCGGTTTCGCCCGCGCTGGCGATGCCGGTGCCCAGCGGTCAGACGGTGCAGGCCGTCGGTCGCCGCAAGGAAGCGGTAGTGCGGGTGCGCCTGGTACCCGGCACCGGCGTGTTCCGGCTCAACGGCACGAGCCTGGAGCGGTATTTTCCGAACAAGGTGCACCAGCAGCTGATCCGGGAACCGCTGCTGACCGTCAACAAGCCAGAGGCCTACGACGTGCTGGGCAACCTCTCCGGTGGCGGCACCTCCGGCCAGGCCGGCGCGCTGCGACTGGCGATTGCCCGGGCACTGGTCGAGCTCAACATCGACGACCGTCCGGCGCTGAAGAAGGCGGGCTTCCTCACCCGGGATGCCCGGGCGAAAGAGCGCAAGAAGTACGGTTTGAAGAAGGCGCGCAAGGCTCCCCAGTACTCGAAGCGTTAATCCTGCCGCTGCGTCGTTCATGCGCCGCCTTTTCGGCACCGATGGGGTGCGTGGGTTGGCCAACTCCGAGCTCACCCCGGAGCTGGCGATGGCTTTATCGGGTGCCGCCGCCCGGGTACTCGCCGATCGCGGTCTGGGGCACCGGCCGGTTGCCGTTGTGGGCCGGGACCCGCGGGCCAGCGGCGAGATGCTGGAGGCCGCCGTAACTGCCGGCCTCACGTCGGCGGGCGCCGATGTGTTGCGGGTCGGGATCTTGCCCACCCCCGCGATCGCCCACCTCGTGGGCGAGTTCTCCGCCGACCTCGGCGTGATGATCTCCGCCTCGCACAACCCGATGCCCGACAACGGCATCAAGCTCTTCGCCGCCGGTGGGCGCAAACTTCCCGACGCGGTGGAAGATGAGATCGCCTCCCGGCTGGACGGTCGCGGTTTCGCCCGTCCCACCGGAGCCCTGATCGGCCGGGTGCGAGACGCCCCCGAGGCCGCCGGGCGTTATATGGATCACCTGCTGCTCGCCAGCCCCCACTCGTTGGCCGGGATCAGGGTGGTGGTGGACTGCGCCCACGGCGCTGCCTCCGGAATAGCTGCTCAGGTCTACCGCGCAGCTGGTGCGGATGTGGTGGCTCTGCACGCCCAACCCGACGGTCTCAACATCAACGACCGTTGCGGATGCACTCATCCCGATCCGCTGCGTAAGGCGGTGCTGGAACAGGGCGCTACCGTCGGGATCGCCCACGACGGAGATGCCGACCGATGCCTGGCCGTGGACGCCTCCGGCGAGGTGGTCGACGGTGACCAGATCATGGCAATCCTCGCGCTGGCGATGATCGAACGTGCCGAACTGGTGGGAAAGACGCTGGTCACTACCGTGATGAGCAACCTGGGACTGCACCTGGCGATGCGCGAGCACGGCGTGATGGTGCAGACCACGCCGGTGGGAGACCGCTACGTGCTCGAGGCCTTGGTGGCGGGGGGATTCTCCCTAGGTGGTGAGCAGTCGGGGCACGTGATCCTGCCCCAGTACGCCACGACCGGTGATGGGTTGCTCACCGCATTACGGCTGATGGCTCGGATGGTCGGCACCCAGCGCAGCCTGGCCGATCTCGCTGGTGTGCTCACCAGGCTGCCACAGGTGCTGATCAATGTGGCGGTCGCGGACAAGACTGCGGTTGTGACGGCCCCCGCGGTGACCGACGCCATCGCCACCGCCGAGGCCGAACTGGGCGAAACCGGCCGCGTGCTGCTCCGTCCGTCCGGTACCGAGCAGCTGGTGCGGGTAATGGTAGAGGCCCCCACTGAATCCGCGGCCACGACAATCGCTCAACGCATTGCCACGATTGTCGCGACCGCGAGCTGATACTAGCGTCCGGCCGATCTGAATACCTGGAAAATGGCCGCTACAATGAAAATAGCGATGACAATCCATAGGATGACCAACATAACGTAGCCGATAGTCATGGCGACTCCCTTGGTAAGCGCGCGGCACGGCGCGGCGGTGCGGTTACTATAAGGCACCGCCGCGTCGAAGACCTCGTGTAATCACACTAGAGAGGTGGTGTCAGCAGCGCGTCGTAGTCGGCTATCCCAGTGAGATGGCTGAGCAAGAACGCGGTGATCAGCGCGCGGGACAGTTGCCGGGTGCGCAACTCCGGGCTGCTGCCCATAAGCAAGTCCGTCCAATGGGGTCCGGCGGTGAAGCCGAGATGGGTCGCTTTAGGCAGGGTCCGCACCTGCACCGGACCCGCCCATGCCCTGGCCACCGGATCGGCATGGCCCACCGCAGGCGCCATCAGATCCTTACCTCCGGTCACGTGCAGGCCCGGCATGGTGCAACCGTGCGCGGCGGCCATCGCGGAGGGCAAAGTCTCGGCCAGCGCCAGCGTGACCACCGCGCGGCACCGGTTATCCGCTGCCGCCGCCAGCACCGCGCAGCCGCCGCCCATCCCGTGCCCGGCCAGGCCCAGCTTGCGCGGGTCGACGCTGATCTCGCCGGCGCCCAGCCGTACGCCGGTGCAGATGTCGAGCGCGGTGCGCAGATCGGTGGCGAACTGGCTGTGCGACGCGAGCGCATTGCGTTGGGTGGCCGGTGCCGCGACCACCACCCCCCAGCTGGCCAGGTGCCGCAGCAGCTCGTCGTACCGTGACGTCGGCTGCAGCCAGCCGTGGCCGAACGCGATCGCGGCAAGCCCCCGCCCGGACCGCGGCGTGAACACCACGCCCGGCATGCCGGCCGCGGTGAGATCGCCACTGGCCACCGCGTACGGGCCGGGCCGCGACAGTTCCTCCGCCGCGCGCCGGACCGCCGGATCGGTGCGTGCCATGGGCCGGGACGGTATCGGATTGACCGACCTGATCCGGCTCTAGGTTCGGGGTCTAGCGTGAGCACATGTGCGGAATCGTGGGCTATGTCGGGCATCGCGATGCCCTCGACGTCGTCCTGCAAGGTCTGGGTCGGCTGGAGTACCGCGGCTACGACTCGGCTGGTGTCGCGGTGCTGACCAGCGCCGGTGTGCTGGCGGTGACGCGTAAGGCAGGTGCGCTGCGCAATCTGATCGATGAGCTCGACGCCTGTGGGCGGGGCGGCTTGCAGGGCACCGCCGGGATGGGGCACACCCGCTGGGCCACCCACGGCCCGCCGACCGATCGCAACGCCCACCCGCACCGCGACACCGCGGGCCGGCTCGCCGTGGTGCACAACGGGATCATCGAAAATCACGCCCAGCTGCGCGCCGAGCTGGAACGTGATGGCGTGGAACTGACCAGCGACACCGACACCGAGGTCGCCGCACACCTGCTCGCCGCGGCGTATACCGCCTGCGGTGATCTACCGCAGGCCGTCCGGGTGGTGTGCCGGCGGCTGCAGGGTGCGTTCACTTTAGTCGTCGCGCATGCCGATGAGCCTGACGTGATGGTTGCAGCGCGCCGCTCCTCGCCGCTGGTGCTCGGGGTGGGTCACGGTGAGCATTTCGTCGCCTCCGACGTTGCGGCATTCATCGACCACACCCGCGACGCCGTCGAGCTCGGCCAGGATCAGGTGGTGATGATCAGCCGGGACGGCTATCAGATCACCGACTTCTCCGGCTGCGTGGCGCGGGGAAAACCTTTCCACGTCGATTGGGATCTGTCCGCGGCGGAAAAGGGCGGCCACGACTATTTCATGCTCAAGGAGATCCAGGAACAACCCAGTGCCGTCGCTAATACCTTACGCGGACATTTCATCGACGGCCGGATCGTGCTGGATGAGCAGCGGATGGACATCCAGGAGCTGCGTGACGTCGACAAGGTCTTCGTGATCGCCTGCGGTACCGCGTACCACTCCGGCATGGTCGCCAAGTACGCCATCGAGCACTGGTGCCGGCTGCCGGTGGAAGTGGAGTTGGCAAGCGAATTCCGGTACCGCGACCCGGTACTGGACCGCTCCACGCTGGTGGTGGCGATCTCGCAGTCCGGGGAGACGATGGACACCCTGGAGGCGGTGCGGCATGCCCGCGAGCAGAAGGCCCGGGTGCTGGCGATCTGCAACACCAACGGGGCGCAGATTCCCCGGGAGTCGGATGCGGTGCTCTACACCCACGCCGGACCCGAGATCGGGGTGGCCGCGACCAAGTCGTTTCTTGCTCAGCTGACGGCCAACTTCCTGGTCGGTCTGGCGCTGGCGCAGGCTCGCGGCACCAAGTACTCAGACGAGGTGGCCCGCGAATACGCCGAGCTGGCGGCAATGCCGGCAGCGGTGGAGCAGGTGCTCGAGACCGTGGACGCGGTGCGCGCGCTGGCCCGCGAGCTCGTCGACGCGAAGGTCGTGCTGTTCCTCGGCCGCCACGTCGGCTTCCCGGTGGCGTTGGAGGGTGCGCTGAAGCTCAAAGAGCTCGCGTACATGCACGCCGAGGGCTTCGCTGCCGGAGAGCTCAAACACGGGCCCATCGCGCTGCTGGAGCCCGACCTTCCGGTTGTGGTGGTGATGCCCTCGCCCAAGGGGCGGGCGATTCTGCATCCCAAGCTGCTGTCCAACATCCAGGAGATCCGGGCCCGCGGAGCGCGCACTATCGTAATCGCCGAAGAGGGCGACGAGACCGTGCGCCCCTACGCCGCTCATCTGTTAGAGGTGCCTGCCGTGCCGACGCTGATGCAGCCTTTAGTGTCCACCGTGCCGCTCCAGGTGCTGGCCGCCGAGATCGCCCGGCAACGCGGCTACGACGTGGACAAGCCCCGCAACCTGGCGAAATCGGTCACGGTGGAGTGAACCTCTGGCCCCCCCATAGGTCGGCGTGTCGCGCCCTGGTGCACGCCATGTCGCGGCGTGGTGCCCGGTGAGCGCTGGTCCGTCAGGCGCTTGGACGGTGGCGCGGGTGCGCGCCGCCGAGAAGGCGCTAGTCGCGCTAGGTGTCCCGGCCGGAACCCTGATGCGCCGGGCCGCCTTCGGCCTGGCCACCAGGACCGTCGCGATGCTGGCCGAACGCACCGGCGGGGTGTCCGGCCGGCACGTCGCGCTGCTGGTGGGGGCAGGAAACAACGGCGGGGACGCGCTGTGGGCCGGGGTCTTCCTGCGCCGCCGCGGGGTGGCGGTCACCGCGGTGCTGCTGTCGCCGGATCGCACTCACTCGCAGGGCCTGGCCGCGCTGCGCCGCGCCGGCGGGCGGATTGCCGACGAGGTGCCGGATCATGCTCAGGTGGTGCTTGACGGGATCGTCGGGCTATCCGGCAAGGGTCCGCTGCGTCCTGCGGCCGCCGGGCTGGTGGAAGCGGTCCGGGCGCCGATCATCGCGGTGGACTCGCCCTCCGGGGTGGACCCGGACACCGGCACCGCGGACGGTCCCGCGGTCACCGCCACCGAGACGGTGACTTTCGGCGCCCGCAAGCCGGTGCATGTGCTGGCCCCGTGGCGCTGCGGCCCGGTGCACCTGGTGGACATCGGGCTGTTCGACCAGCTCGGCGAGCCCGATCTGCGGGTACTCACGGCGGCTGAGGTCGGTGCACTATGGCCGGTTCCGGGGCCGGCCAGCGACAAGTACAGCCAGGGCGTGGTGGGTATTGCGGCGGGCTCAGCGGACTACCCCGGCGCGGCGGTGCTGTGCACCGGAGCCGCGGTGCTGGCCACCTCCGGGATGGTGCGTTTCGCCGGCACCGCCGCCGACGTGGTCCGCGCGCGCTGGCCGGAGGTGGTGGCCACCGGGTCGGTCGCCGACGCCGGGCAGGTCCAGGCCTGGGCTGTCGGACCTGGGTTGGGCACCGGCGCCGCCGGTCGCCAGGTACTGGCCCACGTGCTGGCCGCCGGTGTACCGGTGGTCGCCGATGCCGACGCGATCACCCTGCTGGCCCGGCATCCCGAGCTGGCGGACAGCCGGGACCCGGGCACCCCGCTGGTGCTGACCCCGCACGATCGGGAGTTCGAGCGGCTCACCGGCAAGGCGCCCGGGCCGGACCGGGTCGCAGCCACCCGGGATGCGGCGAACCGGTTCAACGCCGTGGTCCTGCTCAAGGGGAACACCACGATCGTCGCGGCACCCGACGGGCGGGTGCTGGCCAACCCGGCCCGCTCATCCTGGCCCGCCACGGCCGGCTCCGGTGACGTCCTCACCGGCGTGATCGGCGCACTGCTGGCGGCCGGACTGGACCCGGCGATGGCTGCTGCCGCCGCAACCCACGTCCAGGAACTCGCCGCCACCCTCGCCGCCGCGGCGCCGCCCGCGGCCGCGTTCTGGATGCAGAACGCGGTAATCGGGCCGCCACCCACCGCGTTCTGGATGCAGAACGCGGTCCTGAGCGGGGCACCTGCGCCGGCGTCGGCGATTCAGGGCGGCCTGACGGCGGCGATTCGCGGGCTGCGGGCGGAGGCGCGCAGGTGACGGTGGTGCGTCCCCGGGCCGAAGTGGTGATCGATCTCGCCGCGATCCGGCACAACGTCGCCATCCTGGCGCGCTGCGCTGATGCGTCCGGCGCCGTCACCATGGCAGTGGTCAAGGCCGACGGGTACGGGCATGGCGCGGTGGACGTCGCCGTCGCCGCGCTGCAGGCCGGAGCCGGCGCGCTGGGCGTGTGCAGCGTCGACGAGGCGCTCGAGCTGCGCTGCAACGGAATCGACGCTCCGGTGCTGGCCTGGTTGCATGCTCCCGGCGAGGACCTCGCGGCCGGGATCGCGGCCGGTGTCGAGCTGGGGATCTACTCAATGAACCAGCTCAAGGCTGCCGCCGCAGCCGCCGCACTGACCGGCCGCACCGCCCGGGTACACCTCAAGGTCGATACCGGGCTGACCCGCGGCGGTGCCTACCGCAGCCAGTGGCCCGGCTTGGTCCGCGCCGCGGCTGTGGCGGCGTCGAACCGCGGCATTGAAGTCGTCGCCGTCTGGTCGCACCTGGCGCACGCCGACGATCCCGGCCATCCGATCATCGACCAGCAGGTCCGGTACTTCGACGAGGCCTACCAGCTGGCTCGGGACGCCGGACTGCGACCGCTGCGGCACCTGGCGAACTCCGCGGCCACCCTCACCCGGTCGGACCTGCACTATGACATGGTCCGACCCGGTATCGCCGTCTACGGGCTCTCACCGGTGCCGGGCGCCAGTTATGATCTGGTACCCGCGATGACACTGCGTTCGCAGGTTGCCATGGTCAAGCGAGTCCCTGCCGGGGAGGGCGTGTCGTATGGACACGTGTGGCATACCGATCGCGAGACTACCCTGGCTCTGGTGCCCGCAGGGTATGCAGACGGTGTGCCGCGGGTACTCACCGGACGGCTGGACGTGTGGCTGGCCGGGCGCCGGCGTCCGGTGGTGGGAAGGGTTTGCATGGATCAGGTGATGGTCGACTGCGGAGACGACCCGGTCGCCGAAGGCGACGAGGTGATCTTCTTCGGCGCCGGTGGCGGCGCGGGCGGTCAAGGCGTGCCGACCGCGGCGGAATGGGCCGACAAGCTGGGCACCATTCATTACGAGGTGGTCGCGGGAATGGTCCGCCCCCGGCTGACCCGGACGGTGCGGGGTCGCCGGTCGGTCGCCGCAAGTCCGGCGCTGGATCAGCCGCGAGTCGCGCGATGAGGCCGCGGATGCGCGCTGCCGGCCGGGTAGCCGGTGGCGTGCTGGGTGCGGCGGCCGCTGCCACCACAGTCGCCGCGGTGGTACACCATCACCGGATCGCCAAGGTTCGCGGCGACGCGGTCAACCTGCCCCATGAGCTGCCGACCCCGCTGCCGCCGGACCGCGAGTACACCGTGCAGGCCGACGACGGGATAGTGCTGTCGGTGGAGGAGCTCGACCCGGCCGATGGGGGAGAGCCGGAACTCACCGTCGTCCTGGTCCACGGCTACACCCTGGATCGCCGAGCTTGGTTGTTCCAGCGCCATGAGCTGGCCCATTCCACCGCACCCAGGGTCCGCCAGGTGCTCTACGACCACCGCAGCCACGGCCGTTCCGGCCGTTCTCCTCGAGCTGCCTGCACCATCGAGCAGCTGGGCCGTGACCTGCATGCGGTGATCCAAGCGGCTGCCCCCGAGGGGCGGGTGGTGGTCATCGGGCATTCCCTTGGCGGTATGACGATCATGGCTTTGGCCGAGCACGATCCTGAGCTGTTCGTCGAGCGGATCGGCGGGGTGGCCTTCCTCAACACCAGCGCGGGCGACATCGGCCGCTCCGGCCTGCCCAGGCCGGTGCTGTCCCGCCGCAACCCGGTGATGCCGGTGGCCAGGCAGCTGTCCCGCTGGGAGCCCAGTGCGCGGGTCATCGACCGCGGGCGTGAGGCCAGCCGCAACCTCATCTGGAGTATGACCCGCGCGCTGTCCTTCGGTGACGAGTCGGTCCATCCGGCGCTGGTCGAACTGGTCTACATGATGATCAGGGCGACCTCGTTCGAGATCATGACCGACTTCCTCGAGGAATTCGGCCGGCACAACCGGTACGCGGCGCTGGCCGGTCTCAAGTACGCCAAGGCGCTGGTGCTCGGCACCGACGGTGACCGGATGATCCAGTACCAACACTCCGAGGCGATCGCCGCGCTACTGCCGCACGCCGAATCGGTGCACATCCCGGGGTCGGGTCACGTGATGATGCTGGAGCAGCCCAAGCTGGTCAACGAGCACCTGCTCGGCTTGCTGTCCCAATGTGCCTCGGCCGAGGCGCCCAGGGAGAAGGGTGCATGAGTCTGGTGCTCGAGCTGGCGACTCCGGCTGACACCGAGCGCCTGGGTTGGGCCGTGGGCGCGCGCCTGCGTGCCGGGGATGTGGTGGTGCTGTCCGGCCCGCTGGGCGCGGGCAAGACAGTGCTGGCCCGGGGCATCGGTGCCGGGCTGGGCGTGCGCGGACCGGTCACCTCCCCGACGTTCGTGATCGCCCGCGAGCATCCGGCGCTGCCCGGGAGCCGGGGGATCCCCTTGGTGCACGTCGACGCCTACCGGCTCGGGGGGATTGCTGAGCTGGACGACCTCGATCTGGATACTGATCTGCTCGCGGCTGCCGTGGTCGTGGAGTGGGGCGAGGGCATGGCCGAGCGGTTGGCCGACGAACACCTGCTGATCCGGCTGCAGCGACGCGGTGACGATAGGGACGGCAGCCGCATCGCGCAGCTGTGCGGGCCGGCCCGGTTGATACCCGAGCCGGCGTGCCTGACGGTTGCCCGCGAGCCCGAAATGTGTCAATCCGTAACCTCCCCTTAAGGTCATCTGCCGTGCTGGTGTTGGCTGTGGACACGGCAACCTCCGCGGTGGTTGCCGGGCTGGCCCGATTGCCCACCGCGGGCGCACCGCAAGTTCTCGCTGAGCGCACCACGGTGAACGCCCGGGCCCACGGCGAACTGCTCATGCCCTCGGTCTGCGAGCTGATGGCCAGCGCCGGTGCCTCGCTGCGCGACCTGGATGCAGTGGTGTGCGGCGCCGGTCCAGGCCCGTTCACCGGGCTTCGGGTCGGGATGGTCACCGCCGCGGCGCTGGGCGATGGCCTGAACGTGCCGGTCTATCCGGTGTGCAGTCTGGACGCGATCGCTTACCGCGCGGGTGCCGGTCGGGCGGGTGGGGATAGTGCACTGCTGGTGATCACTGATGCCCGGCGGCGGGAGGTGTACTGGGCGCGTTACGACTCCGCCGGGGTGCGTATCGACGGGCCGCACGTGGACCGGCCGGACGACCTGCCGCTGGCTGGGGTGTCGCGGGTGGCCGGCACCTGCGACGCATCGGGGCTGCCGGTTGCGCACCCGCAGCATCCCGATCCTGCTGGGCTGGTTGCGGTGGCCGCGGCAGCGCTGCGGTCGCAGGCACCACCGGCTCCGCTGGCACCTTGGTACCTGCGGCGCCCCGATGCGGTTCCGCCTGGTCCGGCCAAGCGGGTGACACCGGCGTGAGCATCCTGATCGAGCCGATGGTGGCCGCTGACGCGCTGCGCTGCGCCGAATTGGAACGGCTGCTGTTCGCCGGTGACGACCCGTGGGGCGCGGACGCGTTCGTGGGCGCGTTGGCCGCGGGCCATCACTACCTGTCCGCGCGCGACGGGAACTCACTGATCGGTTATGCGGGGCTGGCCCGGGTCGGGGCGGAGGCGGAGATCCACACCATCGCGGTGGATCCGGCGCACCATCGACGGGGCATCGGCCGCGCCTTGCTGCGCGCCGTCCTCGATCGTGCTCGCGGCGCCACGGTGTTTCTGGAGGTGCGCACCGACAACGAGTCGGCGATCAACCTGTATCGCAGTGAGGGATTCGAGGTGATCGGCACCCGCCGTGGTTACTACCGGCCCAGTGGAGCCGACGCGTTCACCATGCACAGGCAGGCCGACCGGTGACCGGGATCATTCTGGGTATCGAGACCTCCTGCGACGAGACCGGCGTGGGCATTGTGCGGTGCGCCGATGACGGCACGGTGACGTTGCTGGCCGACGAGATCGCCTCGAGCGTCGATGAGCACGCCCGCTTCGGTGGTGTGGTACCCGAGGTGGCGTCCCGCGCGCATCTTCAGGCGATGGTGCCGACCGTGCGCCGCGCGTTGCGGCAGGCCAGTGTCACACCGTCTGATGTGGACGCGGTAGCGGTCACCGCGGGACCGGGGCTGGCCGGTGCGTTGCTGATCGGGGTGGCCGCGGCCAAGGCGTACGCAGCCGCCTGGGACGTCCCGCTGTTCGGGGTGAACCACCTCACTGCGCATGTGGCGGTGGACACCCTGGAGCACGGCCCGCTACCTGCTGCACTGGCTTTGCTTGTCTCCGGCGGGCACTCCAGCCTGCTGGAGGTGTCTTCGCTGGTCGCGCCGCTGTTCCCGCTGGGAGCCACTGTCGACGACGCCGCCGGTGAAGCGTTCGACAAGGTGGCGCGGCTGCTGGGGCTGGGCTTCCCGGGCGGGCCGTACATCGACCGGGCCGCGCGCGACGGCGATCCGAGCAGCGTTCGGTTTCCCCGCGGCCTGACCGGGCCCGGCGATGCACCCTACGACTTCTCCTTCTCGGGGCTCAAGACCGCAGTCGCCCGGCACGTCGAGGCGCTGGCGCGGGAGGGGATCAGCGTGCCGGTCGCCGACGTCGCCGCGGCCTTCCAGGAGGCGGTGGTGGATGTGCTCACCGCCAAGGCGATCCGGGCGGCCACCGACCGGGGTATCGACACCCTGCTCATCGGGGGTGGGGTGGCCGCGAACTCCCGGTTGCGTGCGCTGGCGGAGCAACGCTGCGAGGCCGCCGGCGTGCGGCTACGGGTACCCCGCCCGCGGCTGTGCACCGACAACGGAGCGATGGTGGCCGCGCTCGGCGCCCACCTGCTCGCCGCCGGCGCACCCCCGTCACCGCCCGACATCCCCGCTGACCCAGGCCTGCCGATCACCACCTCCCTAGTTGGGGGCTCTTCAAGTACCACCAACCGGGCGTGACGGCGCTGCCAACCGCTACCAACCGGTGACGTCCCGCTCCCGCGATCCTGGTGCTGGCGATCAACCACCCGGTGGTGACCGGGCCTCCGAGGCCGCGCCGAAGCGCGAAGTAGCTGAGGGTCCCATCGTGCCCGGCGGCGGATCGTGGTCCCGCGTATCCGCGCGTGCTCCCGGTCGGCGGGATCGACCAGCTCACCCACGCCGATGACGAGCAGGACGTCGACATCCAGATCGACCAGCTCACCGCACTAGGCGTGGCGCGCGACCGCCAGGTAAAGGCGCCGAAGTGGGCAGGCTTTGGGTTACCCCGGTTGAGTGTTTAGCACTCGGCGCAGTAGTCTGCTAGTTGGCACTCTGGCCGTCAGAGTGCTAGCAAGGGCCCGAGCCGCCTCGACACCCGCGACGGCGGGGTGGCAGGAGCCACTACCAGACAACCTGCCAGCTCTTCAAAGACCCCTGAAAGTGGAGGTCATACCGTGGCGAGCGTGAACATCAAGCCGCTCGAGGACAAGATCGTAGTTCAGGCCAGCGAGGCCGAGACCACGACCGCGTCCGGCATCGTCATCCCGGACACTGCCAAGGAAAAGCCCCAGGAGGGCAAAGTACTGGCCGTGGGCCCGGGTCGGGTCAATGACGCCGGCACCCGCATCCCGGTGGATGTGAGCGTCGGCGACGTCGTCATCTACACCAAGTACGGCGGCACTGAGGTCAAGTACAACGGCGAGGAGTACCTGATTCTCTCCGCGCGCGACGTGCTCGCTGTCGTCAACTGACGGTCGGACTGTCGAAAGTCAGTACCTCGACCGCCCCGCGGACCCTGACGGATCAGCGGGGCGGTCGAGGATTAAACCCAATCCTGCGATGGGCCGCCAGGCCCGTGAAGATTCCGCCCGTTGAGGAAGGCAGGCTGCAGCAATAATGCCCAAGCAGATCACGTTCGACGAGACCGCGCGGCGCGCGCTGGAGCGCGGAGTCGACCAGCTCGCCGACGCGGTCAAGATCACTCTCGGTCCGCGCGGCCGCCACGTCGTGCTGGCCGATAAAAACAAATACATCGGCATAACGATCACCAACGACGGGGTGACGATCGCGCGTCAGATCGAGCTGATCGATCCCTATGAGAACCTCGGCGCCCAGCTTGCCAAGAGCGTGGCGACGAGGACCAACGACGTTGCCGGTGACGGCACCACCACCGCCACCGTGCTTGCTCAAGCGATGGTCCGGGAAGGGCTGCGCAACGTGGCTGCCGGCGCCAACCCCACCGCGCTCGGACGGGGCATCGCGGCAGCCGCAGAAGCGGTTGCCGGCGCGTTGGCGGCCAAGGCGACGCCGGTGACCGGCGAGCAGGCGATCGCCCAGATCGCCACTGTCTCCTCGCGTGACCCGAAGATCGGCGCCCTGGTCGGCGAGGCGATGACCAAGGTCGGCAAGGACGGCGTCATCACCGTCGAGGAATCGTCCACGATGGCGACGGAACTGGAGATCACCGAGGGCGTCGCGTTCGACAAGGGCTACATCTCGCCCTATTTCGTCACTGACGCCGAGCGGATGGAGACGGTGCTGACCGATCCCTTCATCCTGCTGAACCGCGAGCAAATCTCATCCATTCAAGACCTGCTGCCGCTGCTGGAGCTGACCAGCCAGGCCGGCAAGCCGCTGATCATCGTGGCCGAGGACATCGAGGGCGAGGCACTGTCCACCCTGGTGGTCAACGCGCTGCGCAAGACGTTGGCGGTGGTGGCGGTCAAGGCACCGTTCTTCGGTGATCGCCGTCGAGCGTTCATGGACGACCTGGCCGTCATCACCGGCGCCAAGGTGGTTGACCCCGAAGTGGGTCTCAAGCTCTCCGAGGCCGGACTCGATGTGCTCGGCCGGGCCCGGCGCATTGTGGTGACCAAGGACGACACCACCATCGTCGAGGGCGCCGGCGACCAGGTCGACGTCGAGGCCCGTGCCGGGCAGCTCCGTCACGAGATCGAGGCGAGTGACTCCGACTGGGACCGCGAGAAGCTGCGGGAGCGGCTGGCCAAGCTCGTCGGTGGGGTAGCGGTGATCAAGGTCGGCGCGGCCACCGAAACGGAACTCAGGGAGCGCAAAGGCCGGATCGAGGATGCCGTGGCGGCCGCGAGGGCCGCTGCCGAGGAGGGCATCGTGCCCGGCGGAGGTGCTGCGTTGCTGCACGCTGCCGACTCGATCGGCGACCTCGGCCTGGACGGTGACGAGGCCACCGGAGTCGCGATCGTGCGCAGCGCCTGCGCCGCTCCAGTGCGCTGGATCTCAGCCAATGCGGGGTTAGAGGGTTCCGTGGTGGTTGCCAAGGTGCGCGAGGCGCAGTGGGGCCACGGCTTCGATGCCGAGGCTCAGACCTACTGCGACATGGCCGCCGCGGGCATCATCGATCCGGTCAAGGTGACGCGCTCGGCGATCGTCAACGCCGCCTCGATCGCCCGCATGATCCTCACTACGGAGAGTGCTGTGGTCGACAAGCCGGAGAAGGCGCCGCCAGCCGGCCAGAGCCAGGGCCATGGTCACGGGCACGGGCACGGTATGTAGGCCTCCGACCCCAGCCGGCTTACCGCGCCGCCCGGCTGGTGAGCCACCCGACTCGGCCCACCGCGCAGCCGCCGCTGCGGCCACCGTCACCCCTACGACGGCCCCCGGAACCCCACTGAGGGGTGCGGGGGCCGTCGAAGCGGACAATGGGTAGTGGCAAATGCCCGAATCATCCTTGTTCACGGTACTGCCGTGAAGTGCTCACACTCGGTAGAGTGAGCGCTGCTCCACATCGGTGATGGCAGCCGGCCGGAGTGTGCGGCTGAAGGTGCTTGACGAAAATCCATCAGATCGTGTCAAGTTCCTCCTCCGCATGACCGATAGGGAGGTGGGCACATCAGTTGGCTGCAGGAGAGGAGTCCTTCCGTGACCGCAGTTCTAATCTGCGACGACCGGCGAAGCGTCCGCGAGGGGCTCACTCGTGTGATGTCCGCGGTCCCCGGCGTCGCCCGGATCGACTGCGTGGCGCACGGTGACGAGCTGTTAGCTCGGTATTCCCGGCAGCCCGTGGATGTCGTCCTGGTCGGAACCCAGCGCGCGGTGCCGGCCGGGGTGGAGGCCACCCGCCGGTTGGTGTCGGCGCACCCGCAGGCGAACGTCATCGTCTTCGGGGCGCCGGATGACGCGGGCAGCATCGCCGCTGCGATTGCCGGCGGCGCGCGTGGCTACCTGCGCTGGGATGCATCCCGCCCGGAACTCGTCGCGGCGCTGGCCCACACGCTCGCCAGCACCTCGGTACCGGCGCCCCGGCCCCCGTCCGACCCTGGTGTCCAGCTCACGGAGCGGGAGTTGCAAGTTCTCCGTGGAATGAGCCAGGGCAAGAGCAACGGCCAGATCGGGCGAGAGCTATATCTGTCTGAGGACACCGTCAAGACTCATGCCCGCAGGCTGTTTCGCAAGCTTGGCGTGCGGGATCGGGCGCAGGCTGTTGCTCACGGCTTCCGGCGTGGTCTGGTGGCCTGAAGACGGCCGTCTGAGTGCGTGCGCAGTGGAGACCGGTGGCACCGCCACCGGTCTCTTTCCGTTTCGCTGGGCCCGACTGTGCCATTTCGCCCACGTCTGGGCTCCCGATACCGCGTTACCTGTCCGATTTGTCTACCACTACGGTTACCCGCGAGGTGCCCGCGTCTCGGGATGGTGATCGATTGGTCGGGACAGCGAAGTGGCTACCGCCGGCCGGCGTTTCGCCCGGTCGGTCCCTCGTCGTAACGGCTGGGCTGCATTCTGCGATGACCGCTGTGGGGGACGACCTCGACGTCCTAATCGGTGACGCCGTCGATGGCAAAAGAGATGCCGTTGAGGGCGTGCTCCGGCGGATCCGTCCCCTTGTGGTGCGGTATTGCCGCTCCCGTGTCGGTAGTCAGGAGAAAACGTTCGCTTCGGCGGATGATGTAGCCCAGGAGGTGTGTCTCGCGGTGCTCACGGCCCTGCCCAGTTACCGCGACCAAGGCCGGCCCTTTCTCGCCTTTGTGTACGGCATCGCCGCGCACAAGGTGGCCGATGCCCACCGGTCGGCGGCGCGAAATCGCGCCGAGCCGGTCGCCGAGGTCCCTGATACTCAGGACCTGGCCGACGGTCCGGAGGCACAGGTGATGCAGGGCGAGTTCGCCGAGAAGATGACGCAGCTGCTGGACACCCTGCCGGAGAAGCAGCGCGAGATCCTTCGCCTGCGGATCGTGGTCGGCCTCTCTGCAGAGGAGACCGCCGAGGCCGTGGGTTCGACTCCGGGTGCCGTCCGGGTAGCCCAACACCGGGCTCTGGGTCGGTTGCGCGGTGTATTGGCGTCTGAGGGGGTGGTCTGAATGCCTGGTTGGGACGAGCACCCACACGCCGGCCATCCCAACGGGGATCCGTACGAGATGCCCGCGGACCTGGCCGCGTTGCAGGCCGATGACGCGCTGCTGGACATGATCGGCAGTGGTGAGCATAGCCCGAGCGACTCCGACGACGAATTGACCCGTGTGCTGGCTGCATGGCGCCGCGAGGTCCACGCCGAACCGGTCAAAGAGCTCGTGGACACCAGCACCGCCCTGGCGGTGATCCGGGCCGCCGCTCGCCGGCCGGCCCGTCGCGGTAACCCGGTGTACGGCTCGGTCGCGGCTGCCGCGGCCGTGCTCGTGATCGCCTTCTCCGGGATGGGCCTGGTGGCTAAGTCAGCGCAACCCGGTGATCATCTGTGGGGTGTGACCCAGGTGCTCTACAGCGACTACGCGCGCTCGGTGGAAACCGCAGCCGCGGTCCGGACCGAGCTCAACGACGCCAAGGTGGCCTTGAATCAGGGCCATCCCGAGCGGGCCAGAGCAGCACTGGCGCATGTCCAGCAGCAGCTACCGGTGATCGGCGAGTCCGAAGGCCTCACCGACCTCACTGCGCGCCACCGCCAGCTCGAGCAGCGGTTGAACGAGCCCCCGGACACCGGGCAGGCGAAGCCCCCGGAGGGTTCAGCGGTGACCCCGCCGATACCCAACGGGGCCGAAGCCACCAAGTCAGATAATCCTAGTCCGTCACCCACCTCCCCCGGGCCCACCACGACGCCGGACAGCAGAAGCGAGGTGCCAGCCCGCACGTCCACCACGCCATCCGATCAGTACATGCCCAGACGCGATGACTGGCGCCACTACCGTCCGGGTGCCGGCATGCCCGGTAGCGGCGGCCCGGACAGTGGCCCTGCTACCTCGGACAATTCTGGTGTTCCTACCGGCAACGGCACTGGCAAAGGTGGCGCGACGACCGGTGTGACGCCGGGAAGCGAGTCTTCCACGCCTGGCGCTACGCCGGATGCGCGCGACAGGTCCGGTGCGGGCCCGAACGCTGGGCAGGTCGGCGGTCCGCGTCCACCTGGTCCTAACGGCTTTTCCTCATTCTGTGATCATGCCGCGCCGCGGCCGGGCTTCTGTCGCTGAGCTTGCTCAGCCACCGTTCTCGGCGAGCACCGCGTCGGTGTAACCCCGGCAGTACTCCCAGCTGACGTAGCCAGCGGGATCCGGATTGTAGGCGGGCTCGTGCGGGCGCATCCGGCCGGCTTCGAGCAGCTGGCGCAGGCTGGCCCGGAGCAGCTGCCAGTCGTGGTAGTGCTGCTCGGCGCAGTCGGGGCAGTCCACGACGATGCCGCGTATCCCGCGCGGGGCCAGCAATGCCTGGTAGACGGCGAGATCGCTCAGATCGGCGAGCAGGCCGGCCCGCTCGTCGTCGTCCAGCTGTTCTTCCATGCCGTCGTCGCCATCGTCCAAAGCTCCCAGCGCCAGAGCCGGGTCCTCCGGATCACCGGCGAAGGGGTCGGGGGGAAGTGAGTCATGCACCACGGCTGGCACGGTACCCGCTTGGCAGATGGGCCGTCGCACCGTCTGCGATCGAGAGCGCGCCGCATGACTCACTGCACTGACAAACACACCGGGATTGCTACCGCAGACGGATACCATCGTGACATGACCAGCGAGCTCGCGGCGTCCAACATGCCCGGCGTGGCAGCAAAATTCGCGCTGCTCGGGCTGACTTTCGATGACGTCCTGCTGCTGCCCGCCGAGTCCGATGTCGTGCCCGCGGAGGTCGACACGTCGACCAGACTGTCCCGCAATATCACGCTGCGAGTACCGCTGGTCTCCTCGGCGATGGACACGGTGACCGAGGCGCGGATGGCCATTGCGATGGCCCGGCACGGCGGGATGGGGGTGTTGCACCGCAACCTGCCGGCGCAGGAGCAAGCCGCGCAGGTCGAGGTGGTCAAACGGTCCGAGGCGGGCATGGTGACCGACCCGGTGACCTGCCAGCCGGACAACACCCTGGCTGAGGTGGACGCGCTGTGCGCCCGCTACCGGATCTCCGGGTTGCCCGTCGTCGATGCTGGCGGCGTGCTGGTCGGGATCATCACCAACCGGGACATGCGCTTCGAGGTCGATCACGACAAGCGGGTTGCCGAGGTGATGACCAAACCCCCGCTGATCACTGCGCAGGTAGGGGTGACCGCGGACGCCGCGCTCGGTTTGCTGCGCCGGAACAAGATCGAGAAGCTGCCGATCGTCGACGGCCATGGCAAGCTGCGCGGTCTGATCACGGTCAAGGACTTCGTGAAGACCGAGCGCTACCCGTTGGCGACCAAGGATCCGGACGGACGGCTGCTAGTGGGGGCCGCGGTCGGGGTCGGTGAGGACGCCAAGAAGCGGGCTGCGCTGCTGGTGGAGGCCGGTGTTGACGTGCTGGTCGTGGATACCGCGCACGGGCATTCCCGCGGCGTGCTCCAGATGATCAGCATGCTGAAGGCTGAACTCGGCGACACCGTCGATGTCATCGGCGGCAACGTGGCGACCCGAGCCGGCGCGCAGGCGCTGGTCGACGCCGGCGCGGACGCCGTCAAGGTTGGCGTCGGCCCCGGGTCAATCTGTACCACCCGGGTGGTGGCCGGGGTGGGGGTACCGCAGATCAGTGCCATCTTCGAGGCGGACCAGGCATGCCGGCCGGCGGGTGTGCCGGTGATCGGCGATGGCGGTATCCGGTTCTCCGGGGACATCGCCAAGGCCATCGTCGCGGGAGCCAGCGCGGTGATGCTGGGCAGCTTGCTCGGCGGTACCGCGGAGGCGCCGGGGGATCTGATCCTGGTCGACGGCAAGCAGTACAAGACCTACCGCGGGATGGGTTCGGTGGGTGCCATGGCGTCCCGAAGCGGTGGTCGGTCGTACTCCCGGGATCGCTACTTCGCCGATGATCTGCTCTCCGATGACAAGCTGGTGCCCGAGGGCATCGAGGGCCGGGTTCCCTTCCGGGGGCCGCTGTCGCTGGTGGCTCACCAGTTGGTGGGTGGTCTGCGCGCGGCGATGGGTTACGCAGGCGCAGCGACCATCCCGGCGTTGCAGGCCGCGCAGCTGGTGCGGATCACCCCGGCGGGGCTCACCGAGGGGCACCCGCATGGCATCACCATGACGGTGGAGGCCCCGAATTACGCGGTGCGCTGAGATGCGCGATCTGGTGGAGATCGGCATGGGTCGTTCCGCGCGGCGCGCCTTCGACTTCGATGACGTCCAGATCGTGCCGTCCCGGCGCACCCGTTCGTCGCGAGATGTGTCCACTGCGTGGCAGATCGACGCCTACCGGTTCGACATCCCGCTGGTGACGCATCCCACCGACGCGATCGTGTCGCCCGCGATGGCGGTGCGGATCGGTGAGCTGGGTGGGCTCGGGGTGCTCAACGCCGAGGGGTTGTGGGCCCGCCACACCCATGTCGACAAGTTGCTGTTCCAGCTCACGTCCGCGATGAACGAGGCCGACGAGGCGGCGGCAGTGCGGCTGCTGCAACAGTGGCACGCGGCACCGATCCGGGTCGAACTGCTCGCCGAGGTGATCGGTCAGGTGGCCGCCGCCGGTGTGACGGTGGCCGCCCGGGTCAGCCCGCAACACGCCCGCGATCTCGCCGGCGATCTGCTCGCTGCCGGTGTCGAGATCCTCGTCGTGCAGGGCACCATCGTGTCGGCTGAGCACGTCTCGAGTGCCGCGAAGCCGCTCAATCTGGTGGAATTCATCGCGTCGATGGACGTCCCGGTGATCGCCGGGGGAGTGGGCGACTACCGCACCGCGATGCATCTGATGCGCACCGGCGCGGCGGGAGTGATTGTCGGCTACGGGGCGTGCGCCAGCACGTCGACCGGCGACGTGCTGGGCATCGGAGTGCCGATGGCTACCGCGGTCGCCGACGCGGCGGCCGCCCGGCGCGACTACCTCGACGAGACCGGCGGGCGGTACGTCCACGTGATCGCCGACGGCGGCATACGCACCAGTGGGGACGTGGCCAAGGCAATCGCCTGCGGGGCCGACGCGGTGATGCTCGGTGAACCGCTGGCCTGTGCGGTCGAGGCGCCGGGCAATGGCTTGTACTGGACCGCCGCCGCGGCGCACCCGTCGCTGCCCCGCAGCCACGTCACCGGTGTACCCGACGCGTCTGTCGGAATCGACACCCTGCTGTTCGGCCCGTCGGCTGACTCCAGCGGCACCGTGAACCTGTTCGGTGCCCTACGCCGTGCCATGGCCAAATCCGG
>DASUVX010000095.1:0-27896 GCA_036378735.1 Pseudonocardiaceae bacterium
ATCGTGACGTAGGCGGTGAAGAAAATGATTTTCACATCGACGACCGGACCGCTAGCAATATCTGGCGCAAGGGTGGATCACCGTGCCTTCTCAGGTCAGCTTCTCACCAACCCCATCGGAACACAAGGCGCCATAGTTACAGATGCGGCATACCCGGGAAGTCGTTACTTCACGTTAAAGAGAGAACACAGTACGTCTCAACACATCCGGTAACAGTATCGGCGAGATCCAGTTACACCCGCGGCTGCATTTAACTCCGGCTGGGCGGCCTATGACCTCAGGAAGGACGGATGACGGTGACGGTCCCGTCGCCCCGGGAGGTGACGTAGGCAGTGTCGTCCGGAGCAATGGCCACCTGATCCGGGGTGAAGCCGACATATGAGGTGCTGAGCAGCGTCGAGTTCTCCGTGTCGATGACGCTCATGGTGTCTTCGCCAACGTTGACCACGAACGCGTGGTGGCTGTCCCGGGAGACCGCCAGCCCGCGCGGGTTGATGCCCACCGGAATGACGTTGTTGACCTTGAGATTTTTGAGTTTGAGCAGGTAATCCTGGACGTAGGCGAGGTCGAGGTTGACCGGCGCGTTGATGACGCTCACGGTGTTGTCGCCGAAGTTGGTGACGTAGATGTGCTTGCCGTCGGGGTCGATAGCCACCTTCTGCGGGGCGCGGCCGACGACGATGGTCCGGACCAGCTTCTGGGTCTTGATGTCGATCACGCTGACCGTGTTGCTGCCACTGTTGGCCACGTAGGCCAGCTCGCCGCGAGGATCGATGGCCACTCCGTCGGGGTGGATTCCTACCGGCACCGCGCCGATCACCTTGAGGGTGGCACTGTTGATCACACTGACGTTGCCGCTGTAGAAGTTGGTCACCAGGGCGTAGTGGCTACGGGGAAAGACGGCGACGCTGGCCGGGTTCTGCCCGACCGGCACATTCTTGATCAACTTGCCGGTGGCGGTGTCGATCACGCTCACCGAGTTCTCAGAGAAGTTGGTCACAAAGGCGTGCCGGCTGTCGGGGTCGACCGCAACCCCGAGCGGGTTGGCGCCGACGTGGATGCTTCCGACCACCTGCTGGGATTTGGTGTCGAGCACCCGCAGCGAATTGTCGGCGTAGCTGGCCACGTAGGCGTGCTTGCCGTCAGCATCGACGGCCACACCTTGCGGATCACCGCCGACCATCACGGTCGAGTTCGGGTTATCCGCCGCGATGGCAGTGCTGACCGCGCCCACGACCGTGGTTGCGGTAGTGACCGCCAACACCGGTACGAGCATCGCCACCCAGCGCCGGGACCCCTGCGGGGACTGGCGAGCGGGCTTGCTCTTCCGATGCCTGCCTGCGGAGCGGATCGTCATACTGCTCTCTCCCCTTGTTTGCCGACAGGGCTACGCCACAAGGAGTAACGACGGTGTCGCTGTTGCGTTTCGCGCCGCGCCGGACAGACACGCCGAGCAAACGGGTCTGTTGCTTCACGCCAGCGGCAGCAGCACGCGGAAGGTGGTGCCGTGCCGGGGAGCGGTATGCAACTCGATCCGGCCGTTGTGGGCTTCCAAGATCGCCGCGGTGATCGCCAGGCCGAGACCCGAGCCACCGCGGTTGCGGTGCTGATCGGCTGCCGGACGGGCACCGGGCAAGCAGCTGTAGAACCGGTCGAACACCTGCGTCGCCGCCTCGACGGGAATGCCCGGACCCTCGTCGTGTACCTCCAGCACTCCGCACGGCGGCAATTGCTTCTGGTGCAGTTCCCCGGCCTGCGCCACCGGCTTCGGGCCTGGGGTGGATGCATCGTGTTGGCGCACCGTCAGCTGCACCGGAGTGCCGGTCGGGGTGTGCGTCAGCGCGTTGGTGACCAGGTTGCTCACCACCTGCCGAAGTTTGTGCTCGTCGCCCAGCACGTGCACGGCGTCACTGCCCGGTGCCAGGGTCACCGGGCGGCCCGGTTCCCGAGCTTGCGCGTCGTGCACCGCGTCGGCGGCCAGCACGAGCAGGTCGACATCGGTGATGTCCAGCGCTCGCTCCTGATCCAGCCGGGTCAGCAGCAGCAGATCCTCCACGAGCACGCCCATCCGGGTGGCTTCGGCCTCGACCCGTCCGGTGAGCAGCTCGATCTCGTCGGGCGTGCGGGCACCGCCGCGGCGGTACAGCTCGGCGAAACCGCGAATCGAGGTCAACGGGGTGCGCAGCTCATGTGACGCGTCCGCCACGAACTGGCGCAGCCGCTGCTCGGAACGCTCCCGTTCGTGCAGCGCGGCGGCAAGCCGACCCAGCATGACGTTCAGCGCAGCCCCGAGGCGGCCGGTCTCGGTGCGCGGATCACTCTCGGGCACCCGACGTTGCAGATCGCCGCCGGCGATCGCCTCCGCGGTGCGCTCGATCCTGGTCAACGGGCGCAGCCCGAGGGCAACCACGACCGTCGCGACCACCCCGATGAAGGCCAGCACGATGCCGCCGACGATGCACTCGATGATCAGCAGCCGCCCAAGGGTTGCCTCCACCGAAGCCAGCGGCAAGGCGATGGCGACGATCCGGTGGTCCGGCAGCTGCACTTCCCGGACCTGCCAGGCGTTACCGCCGGCCAGGTCGGGCACCGTGAACGGGGTCTGAGCCCGAGCCCGCTGGCTGGACCGATCCCAGCTGGGCAGCCTGGGACCGCCGGATTGACCGGGCTGCTGACCGATCTCCGAGTCGATCGCGCCGTCCGGTCGCTGGACGGTAATGCGGTAATCGCTGGGCACCCGTGGCGGGGTCTCGAAGACCCGGTGCACGGAGAAGTGCAGCAGCTGCTGGTCCACCCTGCTGAGCAGGTAGTGCCGCAACAGCAGCATGCTCGCCCCGCCGAAGAGCACCAGACCGACCGCGGAGAACACCAGCAACGCGGTGATCAACCGGCCGCGCAGGCTCAGCGGCCGACGTGGCACTCTCACGACACACCGGTATCGACCGCGTCACGGGGCAGCCGCAGGGTGTACCCGACGCCCCGGATGGTGTGGATCAGCGGCAGATTGCTCCGGTCGATCTTGCGGCGCAGGTAGCTGATGTAGGACTCGACGATCCGGCTGTCACCGCCGAAGTCGTAGTTCCACACTCGCTCCAGGATCTGGGTCTTGCTGACCACTTTTCCTGCATTGAGCATGAGATACCGCAGCAGGTTGAACTCGGTCGGCGACAGCTGCACCAGCTGCCCGGCGCGGCGCACTTCATGCGCCTCCTCATCCAGCACCAGGTCGGCATAGGTGATCGTGGCCGTGCTGGCGTCGCCGTCGCGGGCGGGTTGGGTACGGCGCAGGATCGCTCGCAGCCGCAGTACCAGCTCTTCCAGGCTGAACGGCTTGGTCACATAGTCGTCACCGCCCGCGGTGAGTCCCGCGATCCGATCATCGACGCCATCGCGGGCGGTCAGGAACAGCACCGGCAGCGCGTCGTGTTGCGCGCGTAACCGGCGGGCGAGGGTGAAGCCGTCGCAGTCCGGCAGCATCACATCCAGCACGACGATGTCCGGCCGGACCTGCGCGGCGGTGTTCAGCGCCCCCGCGCCGCTGTCCGCGCCGTGCACCTCGAAGCCGGACAGGCGCAGCGAAGCCGAGAGCAACGCCAGAATGTTCGGCTCGTCGTCGACGACGAGAACAGCGGCTCTATGCGGGGCTCGATGCGGGTCTTCCACACTGTGCAGCATTGCTCAGTGGTCTGACAGGCGCCTACGCCGGGCTTCCGAAAGGGGTGATCCGCTCGGCCAGGCAGCTGCATCGAGCGTCTCTCAGCGGGCCTGCCGGGTGACCACCCTCGCCGCCGGAACGGCAGCCGCGAGTCGCGCGCTGTTGTCCGGATCCGAGGTGATCACCAGGACCGCGTTCAGCTGGCGGCAGCGGAAATGGCCTGGTATATCCGCAGGTCAGAGATAGGGTAGGGGGTGCGCAGCTGCTGGGCGAAGTAGCTGACCCGCAGTTCCTCGATCATCCAGCGGATCTGCGGGACCGGCGGCACATCACCGAGGTCCTCGCGAAGCTGCTGGTAGGCCTGCGTGACGGCGTCGATCCGGTGCATCCAGCCGGCGTCGCGGTCCGGATCGTGGGGCAGCTTGTCCAGCCGGCGCACGATGGCCTGCAAGTAGCGAGCCAGGTCGGGCAGCCGCTGCGCGCCGGTCGCGGTGACGAAGCCGGGTCCGAGCAAGCCGGCCAGCTGCGCCCGGACGTCGGCGACCGCGGGTGCCACCGCCGGCGCCGTGAGCTCGGCCAGGCTGGTCTCGACGGTGTGCGCGTCGCCCACGATCCGCTGGACATGACTGAGCACGGCCTGCGCCGCGCCGGCCAGCTCGGCACGGCCGCGATCGCGCAACGTGGTGAAGCCGTCCTCGTCGTGGGGCGGGCCGCCGCAGGCAGCGATCAGCGCGTCGGCGGCACAGGTGACGCAGTCGGCCAGCAGGGCTTCGAGGTCGCCGTCCGGGTTGCGGGCCAGGACCAGTCTGGTGCGCCGGTCGAGGCCGCGCTGCACCGACTTGATCAACCCGGGCACCGCCAGCAGCAGCAGCCGCCGGGTGCCCGCCCACATGGCGTGGCGCTGCTGCTCCTCAGTGGGCAGCAGGGCGACGGCCACCGCGTCGCCCTCATCCACCAGCGCCGGGTAGGCGGTGACCAGATGACCGGCCTGCTCGTAGTGGTAGGTCCGCGGCAGGGTGCCGACATCCCAGCTGCGTAACCCCTGCCGTTCCACGCCGGCGCCGGCCGCCGACAAGGTGGTTTGCAGTTGCGGCTGCAACCGGCGGCCCAGGGCCGCGAGGTCTTTGCCCTGGGCGAGGACATCCTGGCCGTCGTGCACTCGGAAGGTGATCGTCAAGTGCGCCGGCACCTGGTCGAGCCGCCAGTCCGCGCGGCGCACCGGCACGCCGTCCCGGGTGAGCTCGCGTTCCAGGGCGTCGAGGAGTGGTTGCTGGTAAGGCATCATCCGGGCGAGCAGGGTCCGGGCCTGGTCGGGAATAGGGACAAGCTGCCGGCGTAGCGGTTTGGGTAACGACTTGAGCAGCGCGACGACCAGCTCGTGGCGCAGCCCAGGGACCTGCCAGCTGAACGGCGCTGAGTCGATCTGGTTGAGCAGCTGCAGCGGCACGTGCACGGTCACGCCGTCGGCGTCGGCACCCGGCTCGAACCGGTAGGACAGCTCCAACGGCACGGAGCCGTACGGCCACCAGCCGGGGTAGTCCCGCTCGCTAACGCCCGCACCGGCGATCAGCATCGCGGGGTCGAAGTCAAGCAGCTGCGGCTGGGTCTTGCCGGCCTTGCGCCACCAGCTGTCGAAATGCCGGGCCGAGACGACGTCGGCCGGGACGCGCTGGTCGTAGAAGCCGAACAGGGTGTCGTCGTCGACTGCAAGATCACGCCGGCGCGCCCGAGTTTCGAGTTCGTCGACGTCGTCAAGCAAGGCTTGGTTGGCGTGGAAGAAGGCGTGCCGGGTCTCCCAGTCACCCTCGACCAGCGCGTGCCGCAAGAACAGCTCGCGGGACAGCGCAGGGTCGATCCTGGCGTAGTCGACCTTGCGCGCGGTCACGATCGGGATGCCGTAGAGCGTGACCTTCTCGTAGCCCACCACCGCGCCGCGGTGGCGTTCCCAGTGTGGCTCGCTGTAGCTGCGCTTGACCAGGTGCCCGGCCAGCGGCTCCACCCACTGCGGCTCAATCCGCGCGACGATGCGGCCCCACAGCCGGGAGGTTTCGACCAGCTCGGCGGCCATCACCCAGCGCGGCGGCTTGCGGAACAACGCCGACCCCGGGAACACCGCGAATCGGGCGCCGCGAGCGCCCAGGTAGTCACGGGTTTCGGCGTCGAACAGCCCGATGTGCGACAGCAGCCCCGCCAGCAGCGAGACGTGCACCTGCTGGCGATCCGCGCCAGCGGTGCTCGACGTCCCGCCGGCCGTCAGCTTGAGACCACGGGCGATCCGGCGCAGCTGCCCATGCAGGTCCTGCCACTCCCGCACCCGCAGGTAGTGCAGGTACTCCGCCTTGCACAGCTTGCGAAACTGGGTGGACGACAACGCCTGCTGCTGCGCGTCGAGATAGCGCCACAAATTCAGGAAGCTGACGAAGTCGGAGGTCTTGTCGGCGAACCGGGCATGCTGGGCAGCGGCCTCCTGCGCGCTGGCCTGCGCGTCGGTGGGGCGCTCCCGCGGATCCTGGATCGACAACGCCGCCACGATCACCAGCACGTCGTCCAGGCAGCCGTGCTGACCGGCGGCCACCACCATCCGCGCCAACCGGGGGTCCAGCGGCAGCTGCGCGAGCGTGCGCCCGATCCGGGTGAGCCGGGACGTTGGGTGGTCTTCAAGGCCGGCCAACGCCCCGGTTGGCCGGCCTTGAAGAGCCCCCAACTCCTGGAGCAGCGCCACGCCGTCGGAGATCTGCCGGCGATCCGGCTGGTCGATGAACGGGAACGCCGCCACGGGACCCAGGTTCAGCGCAGCCATCTGGAGGATCACCGACGCCAGGTGGGTACGCACGATCTCCGGATCGGTGAACTCCGGGCGGGACTGGAAGTCCTGCTCGGTGTACAGCCGGATGCAGATGCCGTCGGCGGTGCGCCCGCAGCGCCCGGCACGCTGGATCGCCGAGGCCTGCGAGATGGGTTCGATCGGTAGCCGCTGTACCTTGAGCCGGCGGCTGTACCGGGAGATCCGGGCCGTGCCGGGATCGATCACGTACCGGATCCCCGGCACCGTCAGTGATGTCTCAGCGACATTCGTGGCCAGCACGATCCGGCGTGTCGCGCCCCGGTGTCCGGTGTGTCGCGCCCCGGTGCCCGGCGGCTCGAAGACCCGGTGCTGCTCAGCCGCCGACAGCCGCGCGTACAGCGGCAGGATCTCCGTGTCGGTGAGCTTCAGCGCCTGCAGGGCGTCGCGGGTATCGCGGATCTCGCGTTCGCCGGACAGAAATACCAGGATGTCGCCGGGGCCTGCACCGCGCAGTTCGGCCACCACGTCGCAGATCGCCTGTGTCTGATCCCGATCGTCCCCATCGTCACAGTCGTCGGGGCTGCCGGCGGCCGCCGGGCCGAAGGGCCGGTACCGGATCTCCACCGGGTAGCTGCGGCCGGACACCTCGATCACCGGGGCACCGTCGAAGTGCCGGGAGAACCGCTCGGGGTCGATGGTCGCCGACGTGATGATCACTTTGAGGTCGGGCCGGCGCGGCAGCAGTTGCTTGAGGTAACCCAGCATGAAGTCGATGTTCAGCGAGCGCTCGTGCGCCTCGTCGATGATCAGCGTGTCGTACTGCCGCAGCGACGGGTCAGACTGGATCTCGGCCAGCAGGATGCCATCGGTCATCAGCTTGACCAGCGTGTCCGCGCCAACACGGTCGGTGAGCCGGACCTTCCAGCCCACCGCACCGCCGACCGGGACGTCGAGCTCCGCGGCGATGCGCTCGGCCACCGTGCGTGCCGCTAGCCGGCGCGGCTGCGTGTGCCCGATGGTGCCGCGGATGCCGCGACCCAGCTGCAGGCCGATCTTGGGAAGTTGGGTGGTCTTGCCGGACCCGGTCTCCCCCGCGACGATCACCACCTGATGGGCACGGACCGCCTCGGCGATCTCGGTGATGTGCCGGCTGATCGGCAGCGCCGGCGGGTAGGAGATCCGCGGTACGGCGGCCTGCCGACGCGCGATGTCGGCCTCGGTCAGCGATGCGCCCACAAACAGCGATCTCCTCGTCGCGCGAAATGACGTCAGCCACGGACCCGCCGAGCACCGGGGTCACCGACTAGCCGATCACCCCACCCTAGAACAGTAGTTACCGGAGAGTTAATAAATAGCTACAGTGGTCGCTGTGCAGCTGGCTTACGACCGATGTGGCACCGGGCCGCCGCTGGTCCTGCTGCACGGCGCCGGGCATCGGCGGCAAGGCTGGCTTCCGGTCATGCAGCGGTTGACCCAGCACCGCGACGTGATCACCGTGGATTTGCCCGGATTCGGCGAGTCGCCCCCGCTGCCGGATCACCTGCCCTACGAGTTGGACACCGCGGTGATCGTGCTGAAGGAGTTCTTCGCCGACCTGGGGCTGAACCGGCCGCACGTGGCGGGCAACTCGATGGGTGGCTTGATCTCCCTGGTATTGGCCCAGCATGGGTTGGTCAGCAGCGCCACCACGCTGTCCCCGGCGGGGCTGTGGACCCCGATGGGCCGGCGGGTGTCGCTGAGCATGGTGCGCCAGGTGCACCGCACCGCGCTGTACATGCCGCCAAGGCTGGCGAACCGGCTGTCCAAGACGGCGGCCGGGCGGACCCTGATGTGCGGCATCCTGTTCGGCCGCCCGGACCTGCTCGAGCCACAGGTGTTGCTCGCGGACATGCAGGCAATGATCCACTCGGTGGGCTTTCGCCCCACCCTGGCCGCTGGCGACCGGATCATTTTCGCCGGGGAAGTGCATGACGTACCTGTGACCATTGCCTGGGGATCCCGGGATCTGCTCTTCCGGCGACCCCGAGCCGCTGCGGTTACCCGGCTGATTCCGCAGGTCCGGCTGCTGCGGCTGCCCGGCTGCGGGCACGTGCCGATGAACGACAATCCCGAACTGGTGGCCCACGTCCTGCTCACCGGCAGCGATCTGCAGCCGGCTGTGGTCTGACTGCCGGATCAGCGGGTGTCGATCACCAGGTAACCCTCGGCCAGCCTGCCCTCGGCGAGACCGGCGGCCTGGGCTTGCAGCGAACCCCAGGCCCGCATCAGCTCTTCCAGGTTCGTCATGTGCGCGGTCTGGCTGGTGTGCGCGCGCAACGCCGCGATCTTGCGGTCGAAGGAGTCGGTGATGTCGATGTAGCGGTCGGCCTTGTCGTTGGAACTGACCACCCAAACCTCACCGACCGCGTGCACACCCAATCCTTCCTGCTCGAGGAGTTCAGGGTGGGCGTAGGGATTGCGCGCGTCGGGATAGATCGCACACAACGCGGCTTCCCCGGCCGCGAGGTGATCGGGATGGCTGCCGTACACATTGCGCAGGTCACGGTGCGGGGAGTGGACCACGACCCGGTCCGGCCGGGTCCGGCGGATGATCCGGGTGAGGTCGCGGCGCAGCTCGTAACTCACTACTAGCCGGCCATCGGGGTAGCCGAGGAACTTCACGTCCGTGACGCCCAGGACGGCGGCCGCCTTGCGCTGCTCATCCTGCCGGATACCGGCGATCGCCGAGCGGGGGACCTTCGGGTCGAAACCACCGGCGTCCCCGTCGGTCACGATGCAGTACGACACCTCGAGACCCGCGTCGGTCCAGGTCGCGATCGTGCCGGCGGATCCGAAGTCCACGTCGTCTGGATGTGCCACGACCACCAGAATCCGCTGCGCGGCATGCCCCTGCGCGTCTGCCACCGCACTCTCCTCGTCTCGACGTCACCTCGGGCAACGCCAACGGTTCGAGCGGTCTTCCCACCACGACTCGCCGCTATCTGGGCAGGCCGGGCAGCGGCTCGTCCTTCCACAGGGTGCGCAACTGGGGCGCGTACGCGTTGAGGTTGTAGGTCCCGCAGCCGGCGCCGCCGTAGCCGATGTAATTGCCGCGGGCATCGCGCCGTCCGCCGGCCATCACCGCGCCGAGCCCATGATGAGCGATCATGCTGCGGACTCCGGCGGTGATGTTGGCTATCGGGTCGGTGATCGGTTGATCGGCCAGGCTGGGCAGCACGCAGGCCTTGAAGGTGCTGGGGATGGTCTGCATGAGGCCCTGGGACGGGATGCCCGCTGCGGCGTTGCTGTCCCAGTTGTTGATCGCGTTGGGGTTACCGCCGGATTCGTGCATGATGATCGACTTGACGCCCTCGGAGAGCGCCTGAGGCAGGCCCATCAGCCCGAGAGCCTTGGCGATCCAGCCGTCCAGGCTGTGGTTGTTGCCCGCCTGGTAGGGCTGCCCGAGACGGTTTCGCAGCGCCTCCTGGTAGGCCGCAGTTTTGGCGGCGTCGGCGCGCTCCACGGCGCGGCGCAGCGCGGGCAGCTCGGGCGCAGCTGCCCGGATCGAGTCCAGCTGCATGACCTCGGGTTCCAGCGACGGGCCGGTCAGCGCCGCCGGGGCGACGTCGGCGACCTGCTCGGTGGCGGCGGACGTGGTGTCATGCATCGTGTGGCCGGCCACCGCCAGCGCGCCGACCGCAACAGCTGCGGTCACGGCCCGACCGCGCAACACGGGGCCGGGCCGGGGCATGCGGTGCGCACCGCGCGACACGGACGCGGGGACCGGTGGGGGGACGAACTCGGGATGTCGCTGACGACCGCGGGGGGAGCGGTGACGCGCCAACTGTCGATCCCTTTCACACCGGGGACCTGGTCCGGTTTTGGCAGGCACGGCGCCCGCTCGCGGCCAGATCGTGATCTGTGACGGGCGGAAGGTAACGGTAGGGCCACGACGGCGGCAAACCCCGCAAACGCGTAAGCGTGTCGCGTGCGCCGGGTGCGCCAGCCACAGCGACGAACGGTCGGTAGTTGATCCGCTGGGCGGTCGCGGCGTCGAGCCTGGCCTGCGATAAGCGGTGGCCCTGAGCGCCGGATTACCGGCGGCGGATCGTGCCGCGATACACCCGCACCGCCCACAGCACCAGCGGTACCTGCAGCGGCAGCCGCCCGTAGGCAAGCGCGCGCATCCAGACCGGTTTGGACGACCAGTCGATCGCCATCTTGACATTGGCCGGGAACACGCAGACGAACAGCACCGCGGCAAGCAGCCCACCGAGGCGCCGGGTGCGCGGGACCGCGACAAGCGCCGCGATCACCAGCTCGGCCGCGCCGGACAGCTGGGTCCAGGTGCGGGCGGCGCCGGGCAACTGCTCAGGAACAATCGCGTCGTAGCGCGCGGGCGCTGCGAAGTGCAATATGCCCGCGCCGGTGAGCACAGCCGCCAACGCCGCGGCTGAGGCGGGCCGGCGCAGGTTCATAGCGGCGATCATCGCACCGGGTGAACAGGCTGCCAGGTCGGGTTAACCGGGCAGGGTTTCGCCGCCGATAGCAGCGAGCACCTCGCCGGTGTAGTAGCTGGACAGCCGCTCGGCGGCGAAGAACACATAACTCGGCGCGATCTCGTCGGGATGCGCGGCCCGGCCCATGGGCACCTGCTGCCCGAACGAGGATGCCTTCTCCGGCGGGAAGGTGGCGGGGATGAGCGGCGTCCAGACCGGTCCGGGCGCCACGGCGTTGACCCGGATCCGCCGTTCGACGAGGTTCTGCGCCAGCGAATAGGTGAACGCGAGGATCGCGCCCTTGGTGGCGGAATAGTCCAGCAACGTCTTGTTGCCCCGCAAGCCGTTGATAGACGCGGTGTTGATGATCGCGGCACCGTCGGGCAGATGCCGTAACGCGGCTTTGGTCGTCCAGAAATGACTGTAGACGTTGACCTTGAAGGTGTAGTCGAACTGCTCTGAGCTCAGCTCCTCCAGCGACTTCGCGGGGGTCTGGGTGCCCACATGGTTGACCAGGATGTCCAGGCCCCCGAGTTCCTGCACAGTCTGCTCGACGATCTGCGTCGCGTGCTGCTCGTCGGCGAGCTCACCGGGCAGCAGCACCGCCCGCCGCCCGGCTGCGGAGACCAGGTTCGCGGTGTGCCGGGCATCCTCGTGCTCGCACAGGTAGGCGATCGCGACGTCGGCGCCCTCCTTGGCGAAAGCCACCGCGACCGCCCGCCCGATCCCGGAATCCCCGCCGGTGATCAGCGCCCGCTTGCCCGCCAGTAGCCCGCGTCCCTCGTAATCAGCCATCTCGTCCTGTGGCTTGGGCTCCATCTCGGCGGTGGTCCCCGGCCCCGACTGATGCTGCTCTGGCTGCTGTCCATGCGCCTCGCCCACACCCCCCTATTCCCGCCTCCTTAACCCAGAAAACCTGCCCACTGCGGAGAGGGGAGGGGAGGCGGTCAGGAGGCACAGGTGCCGGTGGAGACCTCGACATTGCGGCTCGATGCGTTCGCGACGTCGTCGGCGATCTCGTCGTCGGTGAGGACGAACCCGGTCTCGTCGTTGTCCACGGCGGCGCCGAACACCAGGCCGAGCACCTGGCCGGATCCGTCGAGCAAAGGACCACCTGAGTTACCGCTGCGCACCACCGCGCGCACAGTGTAGACGTTTCGCACCACGGTCGAGGCGTTGTAGATATCCGGGCCACGCAGGTGGATGCGGTCCCGCACCCGGGCGGCTGAGGCGGTGTAAGGGCCATCCAGCGGGTAGCCGAGCACCAGCCCGCTCAGCCCGGAGATGGCTGGTTGCGCCGCCAGTTGCAGCACCGGGGATCTGAGCCCGGGCACCTTGAGGACCGCAACGTCGGTTTCCGGGTCGTAGGTGACCACCGTGGCGTCCAGCGTGCCATCCGCAGTTTCGACCTGGACCCGGTCGGTGCCGGCGACCACGTGCGCATTGGTGATCACCCGCTGCGGTGCGATGACGAAGGCGGTGCCCTCCAGTGCCCTCGAACACGAGCGCGCCCGTCCGCGCACCTTGAGCACGCTGGACCGGGCTTGGCGCACCACGGGTGAGTTGAGCAGCACCGGGTCGGCCGGCCCGACATCGGTGATGGGCGTCGGCGAGAACGGCGCGAGCACGTCGGGGAACCCGGAGACGTCCAGCAGCCGGGTCAGCTCGGTGGGCAGCTCGCGCAGCACGTTGGGCATCATGGTGTCCACGACCCGCAGTACCGACGAGTCCCGCACCGCCCCGGTCAGCCCGGTGTAGACAGATGATTTGGTCAAGGGCAGCGCGACCAGCCAGGCCACCACCAGAGCAGCCATACCCTGCACCACGGCGCCCAGGAAGCTGTCTACCTGGCGCACCGCCTCGGCGTCGATGCGGCGCTGCACCGCCCGACCGAGCAACACACCGAGCGTCTCGCCCAGCGCCACGAGCACGATCACGATCGACACTCCGAGCGCGACCCGGACCTCGGGGCTCTCGTAGCCGGCGATCAGCGACGGCGCGATGCGCACGCCGATCACGGCGCCTGCCAGCACACCGATGAACGAAGCCGCGGCGGCGACCATGCCCTGCCGGGCGCCGGAGATCCCGGCCAGCAAGGCCAGCACCAGCACTAGGACGTCCACCCAGTTCACCGGATCACCTCGGTCCGTTCGGCCAGCCGCCACGCAGCTTCCAGGTCGTACTCAGCCGCCGGCTCCCAGGGCCGTGCCCAGCCGCCCATCATCAGCAGCGCGGCCAGTAACCCGCCGGTGAACCCCCAGACCAGCATTCCAGGTAGCAGGAACGAGGGGTATGGGTACCCACTGGGACCGCGCACGATCAGACGGTTCGCCGGGTCTGCGAGGACCCGTAGCAGTACCCGGGCGACCGCGACGGTTTCGCGGTAGTCCACCGGGGCTACCGGTCCGGGCCGCCGCCAGTGCCCCAGCACCGGCGTGACGAGGAAATCCGACGGCGGCAGGTACAGCTGCGGCAGCACCGCCACGGGCAGCACGTCATCGGCGCGCACCCCGACTTCCTCACCCGCCTCCCGCAGCGCCGTCGCGACCGGCCCGTCGTCGGCGTCGTCGACCGCTCCGCCGGGAAAACAGACCTGACCCGGGTGGGCGGACACGCCGTGCGAGCGCCGTTGCAGCAGCACGTCCGGCTCACCGGTGTGCGCATCGGTGGCGAAAAGCACCAGCACCGCGGCTCGTCGGCAGGCTGCCGGTGGTACCGGAAACCGGCCGAGATCTCCGGAGACCAGCCCGGCGGTGCGGCGTACCAGCGTGGCCAACCAGCCCGGCAGGGAGGCGGGATCAACCAGCGGCCCGGCCACCATCGAGCGGGATGCAGACGGCCCGGTCATCCACTCGCTCCGGGGCCGAGATAGCGCGCCACAACGGCCCGCACCTGCTCGGGGCTGCGCATCACCTCGGGCGGGTTGACCTGGTGGACGGTGCCGTCTGCGGAAACCAGGTAGGTCAGCGGGATGACGGGCGGGGCGTGCAAAGCGGCGCGCAGCCTGCCATCGGGATCGCTGACCGAGGGGTAATGCACGTTGAGCGCGGCCAGCTCCTCCAGCGCGGCAGCGGGCAGCTGCTGCACCTCTACGCCGAGCACCGCCACCGCGCCCGGCTCGGCAGCGTAGGCAGCCAGTGCAGGCAGCTCTTGGGTGCACGGTTGGCACAGCGGTCCCCACAAGTTGAGCAACGCCGGCCGGCCGGCCAACGCCGCCGCCAGGTTCACCGTTGCGGGGTGGCCAAGGCAGGGCAGCACCAGCCCGGACAGTGTCCCACGACCCTCGCCTACACTCCCGGGCGCCGACGGGCAGGGTTGGAGGGCCGCGCGGGACCGCAACTGATCGATATTGGGCTGGTCGAGATTGGGCCCGGCGGCCTCGGTGGCGCGAGTCGACGATGGCGTCACCGGGGTTGGCTGATGCCACCCTGGCCACAACGCCACGACGAGCGCGCCCGCCAAGAACGCCGCTACCAGCGCCCATCGCAGCATCGGCTTCACGGAATCGCCTCGGGGGTTGCGATTGTGGCTGCGGTGACAGCGGCGGACAGACCAGGACTCAGATCGATCGGCAGCCCGGCCATCGCCAGCAGGTGCGGCGTCTCGGGGCCGCGCAGCAGCGCGGCCGCCACCTCGGGCTCGGTGGGTCCGGTGCCGTAAGACGGGCAGTCGGCGGCCACCGGGCACACCCCGCAGGCTGGGCGACGGGAATGGCACACCCGGCGCCCATGAAAGATCACCCGGTGGGACAGCATCGTCCAGTCCCGTTTCGGGATGAGCTGGCCGATTGCCTCCTCGACCTTCACCGGGTCCTCATGGTCGGTCCATCCCCACCGGCGCACCAGCCGCCCGAAGTGGGTGTCCACCGTGATGCCGGGCTCGCCGAAGGCGTTGCCCAGAATCACGTTGGCGGTTTTGCGGCCGATTCCCGGCAGGGTGATCAGGTCGGTCAGCCGGGCAGGCACCTCGCCGCCGAAGCGCTCGACCAGCGCCGCGCCGAGACCGATCAGCGCCGCGGCCTTGTTCCGGTAGAAGCCGGTGGGCCGGATCAGCTCCTCCAGCTCGCCGCGATCCGCTGCCGCGTAGTCGGCGGCGCTGCGGTACCGGTCGAACAACGCCGGGGTGGTCTCGTTGACCCGCTTGTCGGTGGTTTGAGCGGACAAGATGGTGGCCACCGCCAGCTGGAGCGGGGTGCCGAAATCGAGCTCGCAATGCGCGTGCGGGTAGGCGGTGGCCAGCACCCGGTCCATCCGCCGGGCTCGGCGGACCCGCGCGAGGTGGCTCTCCGCAGCGAAGGACCGGCGCGACCGAGCTGGCACCCCCTCAGCCTACGGAGCTGGCGCCAGCCGCCGTCGCCCAGCCTGGTCACGCAGATCGGGCAGCGCGGCACGCCGAACACCGACCCCCGTGTGCGCTTCAGCGAGCAATAGGGCATGATCCCCCGCACCATGACCATCTGGTTCGTCGCCGCCATCCCGGTGCTAATCATGTTCTTTGCCCTCGCGATGGAGCGGCTGGAGCACCGGCTGCGCTACCTCGCGGCCAAGGAGAACCTCGCGGTGCAGGAAAACGAGGTTGAGGAGTTCCTGCAGGCGGCCCGTCCCGAGGAAGTTCGGGCGCTGTTCGGTAGTGGTATCACGGGCGCACTGGAACTGTTCCGGCGACGTCGGCTGCGCCGCAGTCCGCTAGTCCGATCATCGCGCGTCGAGCAACGGTCTTAGACTCCACCGTATGTGATCGGCGGCACTGTAGTAGGTCCCTTGACGGCGGGGCCAGTTCCGCCTGCGATCAGCTGGAGGAACGCGGTGAACGACGCCCTGGCCAGGGCCGGCATCTTCCAGGGTGTCGACCCGTCGGCAGTTCAGGACTTGAAAGCCGCCCTGGAACCGGTCAGCTTTCCCCGCGCGCACGTCATCTTCGCCGAAGGCGAGTTAGGCGATCGCCTGTACATCGTGCTGTCTGGAAAGGTCAAGATCGGGCGGAGGTCGCCTGACGGCCGGGAGAATCTACTCGCCGTGTTCGGACCTTCGGACATGTTCGGCGAGTTATCGATCTTCGATCCGGGACCACGGACGTCTACGGCCACCACAGTGACCGAGGTCAGGGCCGTGACCATGGACCGCACCGCGTTACGGGAGTGGATCGCCAAGCGCCCGGAGATCGCCGAGCAGCTGCTGCGGGTGATCGCCCGGCGGCTGCGCCGGACCAACAACATGCTCGCTGACCTGATCTTTACCGATGTGCCGGGGCGGGTCGCCAAGGCGCTGCTGCAGCTCGCGCACGACTTCGGCACCCAGGAGGGCGGCATGCTCCGGGTGACCCACGACCTGACCCAGGAGGAGATCGCCCAGCTCGTCGGTGCCTCCCGGGAGACGGTGAACAAGGCGCTCGCCGATTTCGCCCACCGCGGCTGGCTGCGCCTAGAAGGCAAGAGCGTGCTCATTCTGGAACCCCAGCGCCTGGCCCGCCGCGCCCGTTGAGTTGGTAGCCCTTCAAGTACCGCCAACCCGGGCTTCTAGCGCTGCTAACGGCTACCAACGCCCTTAACGCATCATGATGCGGTAAAGTTGATGCATGAGAACCACGGTCTCGCTCGACGACGATGTCGCCGCCGCGGTGCAACGAATGCGAGCCGAACGCAACATCGGTCTGAGCGAAGCGCTCAACGAGCTGGCCCGCGCGGGGCTGTCCGTGCCGTCCCCACGAACGAGGTTCGTCCAGCGCACCTTTCCCATGGGTGCCCGGATCGATCCCACGAATATCGCGGACGCCGTTGAGTTCCTCGAGGGACCCGACCACCGCTGATGCTGATCGATGCCAACCTGTTGCTCTACGCGGTGGACTCGTCCAGCGCCTTTCACCCAGCCGCCTCGACATGGCTGGAATCAGCGCTCAACGGCGCGCAACGAGTGGCACTGCCGTGGCAGTCGCTGACGGCCTTTCTCCGGATCAGCACGCACACTCGAGCCTGGGACCGTCCATTGGACCCGGTGACTGCCACCGAGCTGGTCGCGGACTGGCTCAACGTCAGCACGGTATGGATCCCCGAGCCCGGACCGGGATACGCAGAAATCCTGCTCGGTTTGCTAAACAAGTACCAGGTCAGGGGAAATCTCGTGACCGACGCTCAGCTGGCGGCGCTGGCGATCGAGCACGGGCTCACCGTCTATTCCGCAGATAGCGACTTTGCCCGGTTCAACGAGCTCAAGTGGGTCAACCCCGTCTCACCGACCTAGCGAGCCGCCGATCCAGCGGTGCAACCACCGTCGGATGGTAGCACTTGTGCTATGGTGCCAGGCGTGGAGTCCGTAGGGTTACGCGAGCTGCGGCAGAATGCCAGCGAGATCGTGCGACGAGTCGAGGCCGGGGAAACAGTAACGATCACGGTGAGTGGTCGACCAGCTGCGGTGCTCCGCGCTGCCGCCGCCCGCTGCTGGCGCCGCTACGAAGATGTCGCGGATTTGTTTTCCGGACCGGCAGATCCGGACTGGGAAGGCGACCGCGCTCTGCTTAACGAGGCGCCGGTGAATCCCTGGTCTCGATGATGCGGGCGATCCTAGACACCAGCGTGGTGATCGCCCATAGTGTGCCGAAGCTCGACGGCGAGCTGGCCATCAGCGCTGCCACGGTCGCTGAGCTGCACTTCGGCGTACTGGTCACCACCAGCCCGGCGATCCGAGCGGAACGCCTGCGACGGCTCTCTGTCTTGCAGCACCGCTTCGAGGCACTACCCGTCGACGATGCGGTGGCCGTCAGCTACGGCATGCTCGCGGCTGCGGTGGCCCAGTCCGGCCGGCAACCACGCTCCCGCGTGATGGACCTGCTTATTGCGGCGACCGCGCATGCGCACGATGCCCGGCTGTATACCCGAAATAGCGAGGACCTCAAGGGGCTGAGCAACCACCTCGAGATCGTGCCAGTGTGACCGCCCACTTATCGCCCCCTCCCCGACATAGAGACATATCGGGGAGGGGGCGATAAGTGGGCGGTCAGATTTCGACGGTCAGCTCGAGTTCGACTGGGGCGCCTAGGGGCAGCTCGGCGACGCCGACCGCAGACCGGGCATGCGCACCTGCTTGCCCGAATATGTCGCCGAGCAGCTCAGACGCCCCGTTGAGCACGGCGGGCTGCGCGGTGAATCCGGATGCCGAGGCGACGAACCCGACCACTTTCACCACCTGGATCACCGCGTCGAGACCGACCAGGTCGTCGACCGCGGCCAGCGCGTTGAGCACGCAGGTTCGCGCCAGCTCCCGGCCCCGGGCGGTATCGATCTCGGCGCCAAGCTTGCCGGTGGCCGCCACCGTCCCGTCGATGAGCGGGAGCTGGCCCGCGGTGAAGACGAGCGACCCGCAGCGCACTGCGGGCACGTACACCCCGGCCGGGGAGGGCACCGGCGGCAACACCAGCCCGAGCTCGGTGAGCCGGGCCGAGGCGCTCACTGCTTCGGACGCTTGAGGTACGCCACCAGCTGCTCCCCGGTCGGACCCGGCATCACGGTGACCAGCTCCCAGCCGTCAGAGCCCCATTGATCGAGGATCTGCTTGGTGGCATGGGTCAACAGCGGCACCGTCGCGTACTCCCACTTGGTCATGGCGGGGACGCTATCGCGTGCCGCCGCAACCTTGTGAGGGGCATTCGCTGCGCGAACACTGTTACGCAGCCGCGAGCCGCCAGGCTCGCGGCATTAGGCTCGGCGGCATGTGGCCCGCTCAGGCCCGCCTGCACGTCGTCACCGGCAAGGGCGGGACCGGCAAGACGACGGTGGCCGCCGCGCTGGCGGTGGCATTGGCCACCGGAGGCAGAAAAACGCTGCTGGTCGAAGTCGAGGGCCGGCAAGGCATCGCGCATCTGTTCGACGTCCCACCGCTGCCCTACCAGGAACGGCGCGTTGCGGTCGCTCCGGGCGGTGGTGAAGTCCGGGCGCTTGCCGTCGACGCCGAGGAGGCGCTGCTGGAGTACTTCGCGATGTTCTACAACCTGGGCTTCGCGGGCCGGACGCTGCGCCGGATGGGAGCCATCGAGTTCGCCACCACGTTGGCGCCCGGGCTGCGGGATGTGCTGCTCACTGGCAAGGTGAAAGAGGCGACGACACGAGCTCGTAACGGCGTGCACAGCTACGACGCGGTGGTGCTGGACGCCCCGCCCACCGGACGGGTGGTGCACTTCCTCGACGTCACCAGGGCAATGGCCGACTTGGCGAAGGTGGGTCCGATCCACAGCCAGAGCAAGGGGGTGGTGCGGCTGCTGCACTCGGCGGACACCGCGGTGCATGTGGTCACCCTGCTGGAGGACCTACCGGTTGCCGAGACCCTGGAGACGGTGGCGGAGCTTGATCTAGCCGATCTGCGTCCCGGTGCGGTGCTGATCAACCGGGCGAGGCCGTCCCGGCTACCGGGGCATTTCGCGGCTACCACCGGCGACGGCAACGGCCAGGTGGTTGCCGATCGGGTCCGTGCCGGGCTGCTCGCCGCAGGTCTGGATCTCGACGACGCGGTAGTCGACGGCCTGGTGGCCGAAACCGTCGAGCATGCGATGCGGGTGGACGCCGAGCAACACGCTCGCGCCAGACTCGCCGACGCCGGGATGCCGTTGATCGAGTTGCCTGATCTCACCGAAATAGGGGGCGACGGAGTCGATCTCGGCGGTATTTACGAGCTTGCCGAGGTGCTGCGCGAGCAGGGGGTTCGGTGACCCCGCGAGTCCCGGTTGGCCGTCCCCGGCTTGATCTCCACCCCGGTTCAAGGTGCACAAGCATCCATAAGTCCCCGATCGCCGCATGGGACGGGTGGGTCGAGTTATGAGTACGCGAGATTTGCGGCCTTTTGACGTCGACGAGCTGCTGGGCGATCGCGCTACCCGGGTGGTGGTGTGTTGCGGCGCGGGCGGGGTGGGTAAAACTACGACGGCTGCGGCGCTTGCGTTGCGGGCCGCGGAGCAGGGCCGATCGGTGGTGGTACTCACGATCGACCCGGCGCGGCGGCTGGCACAGTCGATGAGCCTGCGGGAGCTGACCAACAATCCCCGCAAGGTCAAACCCACCGAGGAAATCGAGGTGGCCGGCGGGGACCTGCACGCGATGATGCTGGATATGCGACGCACCTTCGATGAGATGGTGCAGGCGCACGCCAGCCCCGAGCGAGCCGCCCAGATCATCGCGAATCCGTTCTACCAGGCCATCTCGTCGTCCTTCTCCGGCACTCAGGAGTACATGGCGATGGAGAAGCTGGGGCAGCTGGTCTCGGCCGATCAGTGGGATCTCGTCGTGGTGGACACCCCGCCGTCGCGCTCGGCACTGGATTTTCTAGATGCTCCCCAGCGCCTGTCGTCGTTCCTGGACGGGCGGATGATCCGCCTGCTGTCCGCCCCGGCTCGAGTCGGTACCCGGGGCGTGCGGCGGCTGGTGGGTGCCGGGTTCGGACTGTTCGGCAGGGCCATCTCGACGATCCTGGGCGGCCAGATGCTGGCCGATGCATCGGCGTTCGTACAGGCTTTCGACACCATGTTCGGCGGGTTCCGGGAACGTGCCACCGCCACCTACGAGTTGCTCCGCGCGCCCGGGACCGCGTTTGTGGTGATCGCTACCCCGGAAGCCGACGCGGTTCGCGAGGCGGCCTACTTCGTGGACCGATTGGCCACCGAGTCGATGCCGCTGGCCGGGCTGGTACTCAACCGGACCCATCCGGTGCTCGCCGACCTGCCGGCCGCACGGGCCGAGACGGTGGCCGAGACGCTGCAGCGATCCGGTGACGCGCCACTGGCCGCGGCGGTGCTGCGGCTTCATGCCGACCGGGTCGCGCTGGCCGGGAGGGAACGCCGGCTGCTGGCCCGGTTCCGCCGGGCCCATCCAGCAGTCGCGGTGGTCACCGTGCCGGCGCTGGCCGCCGACGTCCACGACCTTCCCGGGCTGAGCCAGATCGGCCGGCTGCTGGCGAGGGCGCAACCGGCCATCGCCGGGATTGAACCGGTCACAGATCGAGGGTGAGCCGCTCGCTAGAAGGGCGCGACACGCAGATCAGCATCGCACCGGCGGCCCGGTCGGCGGTGCTGAGGAATTCGTCACGGTGATCGGCTTCGCCGGCCAGGACAGTGGTGCGGCAGGCACCGCAGACGCCCTGCTCGCAGCCAGCCGCTACGGCGGGAAGGACCTCGCGGATGGCCTCCAGGACTGTGCGGTCACCGGGAACTTCAAGAATGCGTCCGGTGCGGCGCAGCTCGACGTGGAACGCGGCGCCACGGGTGGGACCACTGCCGCTGAAAAGCTCGGTGTGCAGCGTCAGGTCCGCCCGGCCGGCGACCTGTTCGCGCACCGCTTGCAGCAACCGGCCCGGCCCGCAGCAGTAGACCGCAGTGCCGGCGCTGACCGAGCCGATGATCTCCGCCAGATCGGGCCGGCCGCGCTCATCGCCGGCGAACACCTCGACCCGGTCGGGCCCCAGCGCGCTGACCTCATCGATGAACGCCATGCCGGCCCGGCTGCGGCCGGTGTACACCAACTTCCACTCGCCGCCGGTGGTGACCAGCTGGGCCGCCATCGCCAGCATGGCGGTAATCCCGATGCCCCCGGCGATGAACAGGTACGCCGGGCTGGGCACCAGGGGAAAATGGTTACGCGGGCCTTGCACGCTGATCAGCTGGCCGGCCCGAGTGCCGGTGTGCACCTCTACCGACCCACCACGTCCGGCCGGCACCTGCAGCACCGCGATCCGGTATGAGTAGCGGTCTTCCGGGTCGCCGCACAGCGAGTACTGCCGGCGCCGGCCCGACGGCAGGGCTAACTCGATATGCGCGCCTGGCTCCCAGGCCGGCAGCGGAACCCTATCTGGCGAGTGCAGGCGAAACGACATGACGTTGTCCGCCTCCCAGGTGGTCTGCCCGATGAGCAGGCTCATTCCCGGGTCCGGTGCGGTAACCGGAGGTGACGGGCTTGATTGTCGCTGTTGCGGCACGTAGGCCGCCGGCACGCTCGGTTGGGGTTCGGCGCACCGCGTGGCGAGCAGGCCCAGGTTGAGCAGGACCAGGTTGAGCAGGCGCAGGTTGAGCAGGCGCAGGTTGAGCAGGTCCAGATTGGGCAGGCGCAGGGTGAGCAGGCGCAGCACCGCCAGGAAAAGGATCACCACGCCCACCACGAGGGCCGCCCAGTGCATGATCGGGCTGGTGGTGTCGGTGCCGGCCAGCACGGTGTGCGCGCAGGCAAGCGCGAACAGCGGCAAGGCCAGCAGGTGCAGGCGGCGCCACCACCTCCAGGGCAACGACGCCAGCGCCCACGAGGTTGCCACAACCGCGATCAGCAGGTAGCAGGCCAGCACTCCGCAGCCCTGCGCGACCGGATTGTCCGGCCGGGTGAATGGGATCAGCAGCTGCCACGGTCCGATCCGCAGTTGGTCCGCAGCGAGTACGGAAACGAGGTGCATGCCGGTGAAAACCACCGCCAGCACCCCGACGAACTCGTGCAAGCCCTGAGTCCAGGCGCGGCTGCGTCCCTGGGTCAGCCGTACGGCCAGCAGCAGGCCACCCACCACTGACACCCCCAGCAACAGCCCCGCCACGAGGCCAGAGGCGCGGGCCACGTACCACCACACCGCGGAGCCGAACACTGCGCGCGCGGGAACGTCCGGCGCAGGCACCATCAGCATGATCAGGACCAGCGTGGTGGTGACGCTAAGACCGCCGGCCCAAATCCGGGCAGCGCTGGCTGGTCGGACCTGCGATTCAGTCATCGTGACTGTCGTTTCGGCCGCTCACGCGGCGGTGCACGGTGCCAGCCTGCGGTCCCGCGTGCGCCAACCGGCCCGAGACGGATGCGTCGTTCTTGGGCCCCGACGACCTGGCGGCGCCGGGGTGGAAGCCGCGAAGGCCCCCCAGAATGTCCCGCGCCCCGGTGGACTTCGTGGACTTGGTGGGCTTGGTGGGCTTGGGGGCCCGCTTCGGCACGTCCGCCATCGCGACATCGCAGCGGGACACACCGCAGGGTGAGCCGGCAATCCGACCACCACCGCCGGCGGAGCCGGCAATCCGATTATTGTCGACAATGGGGCGAGCCGGCTTGTCGACTCCCGGAGGAATGTTCGGCTTCTCGACGTCATCCGCGGGCATTGGCACAACCAGTGAGTGGGCCGTCGCACCAAGCCGTGAAATGGGAATGGCCGCCGTAACCGTTTGGTCATCGGCTGATACGCGCGGGTAATTTTTGGTATCCCGCGGATCGGCCGGCGGCGGCGCGGCAGTACCTTCCGGAGCGGGCGCAGGATCGTTCGGCGCCGCCTCTTGCGCAGGGTCCGGGGCTGGCCGTTCTTTCCGGCCCGGCGCCTCTATCGGAAGGCCCGGCGTCTCAGCCGGGGATTTCGGCGCCAGTCGGGGGCCGATGGCCTGCGGTGGTTGCGATACATCAAAGCCGAATCCGCCGATAAGTGAACCCAGCGCAATCGCGGTAACGCAGGCGGTGAGTGCCGTCGAACCAGCCCACGCGATCGCTCGACGCCGCTCCATAGCCGCTCCGCAAGTCGCCCGATGAGTTAGCGTAGGCTAACTTAACGAGCAGCGAAGGTCCAGGCGCCGAATACCGTAAAGATGCTGCGATCAGCGGACAGAATCGAGCAGGTGATAGAGCAGCAGCAGCTGGGTGATCGCCAGCGGCTCACTGCGGGCGCTGTCACCGATGTGACCTAGTGAGGAGGGCAGCTCCGTCTCGGTGTCCAGCTCCGCCCAGATCGCCTTCTCCAGCAGCTGGCTCTCTTCACGAGGCACGTAACCATGAATGTGCAACTGCTCGACCGGCCTGCCGACCTCATCGCGAGCCAACCGCAGATGCATGGCCCGCCGGTCGGTCTCCCGGAAGACGTGGGTGAGGTCGGGATGGCGGATCGTCGGGCGAAGCGTCAGCTCAGCCGACAACGGGGTGTCCGGCGGGTCGCGACGCTGCTCGATGGGACCGAACCGGACCACGATGTCCGCAGCGGAGCGCTGCGGGCGGATGAACGCCTCCGACTCGGGTTCGCGCTTGTCGAGTTCGGCCAGTACCTGCTCGGGGGTGTAACCGCGCTTGGTGGTGTCCCGCTTGACCTTCCAGTCACGGCGGATGTGCTCGGGCGGGTCGAGGTAGACGGTGATGTCGAAGCATGCCTGAGCCAGCCGGGTGTGCAGCGGCAGCAGGCCCTCCACAATTACGAACTCGGTGGGTTCGATCAACTCTGGCCTGGTGAGCTCGCCGGTGTCATGGTCATAGACCGGTTTGAGCACCGGCTGGCCAGTCGCCAGCAGCTGCAGGTGCTGCTCCATGATGTGCACGTAGTTGCAGTCCGGGTGCAACGCGGTGAACGGCAGACCCTTGCGTTGCTTCCGGTCGTAGCGGTGGTAATCGTCGACGCACAACGAGGTGATGCGATGGGCGCCGAGCGCATCCACCAGTCCTTTTGTCAGGGTGGTCTTCCCGGCCGCGCTGTCACCAGCGATCGCCAGCATGACGGGCCGTGACGAACTCGATCCGGCGCGCTCCATTCGCAACAACTTGTCGGGCACGACACACCCCATTTCTTTCCAAGAACCGGGGTTCGACACTAAGCAAGTCAGTCCCGCCGCGGCGTCCCCTTCTGGAGGGATTGGCAAGGGGAACCCGCATACTTCTATCGCGCCACCCGCCATACCAGCTGGCCTGATTACACTCAGCACATGGAAGGCCAGCCGCTGCGTGTGGTGCTGGTCGATGACCACGAAATGGTGCGCACCGGCCTCAAAGCGATGCTCAGCCGCTTCGCCAGCCAGGTCCGAGTGGTCGGCGAAGCCGCTGATGCGACGACCGCGCGCCGGGTGGTGGCCGGGCTGAATCCGGACATCGTGCTGGCCGATGTGCGGTTGGGCGGGCAGAGCGGATTGGAGCTGTGCCGCGACCTCGTGCAGGAATCTCCGGGACGCCGGGTGATACTGCTCACCGTCTACGACGACGAGCAGTACCTCTTCCAAGCCATCCAGGCGGGCGCCGCCGGTTACCTGCTCAAGCGGATCGACGGTCCCGAGCTGGTCGAGCACTTGCTACGGGCACATGCTGGCGCGATCGTCATCGATGCCGGCCTGGCCGCCCGGGCCGGTGCCTCGGCCGCACGGCTGCAAGCCGGCGAGTTCTGGCCAGGCGCACGCCTCGGCCTCACCCAACGGGAGAGTGAGGTGCTGTCCCTGATGGTGGCCGGCGCATCGAACCGAGCCATCGCCGCCGAACTGGTCGTCGGCGAGGAAACCGTCAAAAGCCACGTCCGCGGCATTTACCGCAAGCTGGAAGTAACCGATCGCGCCGCAGCGGTCGCCACCGCGCTACGCGAGGGCCTGTTCCGCTAGCTGGTGGATCCGAGCGCATTCAGCAGGCTCAGCGGGGTTACCAGGTACCGAATTACCCCGCTGAGCCTGCTGAATGCGCGGCGGGGCGGTTTAGGCGTTCACGAGGGCGTCGGAGTTGGGGCCGACGCGGTCGGTCAACGCCTTCTGTCCCTCGTTGATCAGGTCGGGATCGCCGTGCCACGCCTTCAGCGCCGGATCGACCAGTGCGCGGCCGAAGGAGAAGGTCAACGGCCACGGTGTGTCGTGTTTCTGCATCGCGGCGAGATTCGCGGTGGCCTCTTCCGGCGATTGACCGCCGGACAGGAACGCGACCCCGGCCAGCTCACCGGGCAGCACCGCGCGCAGAACGGACACCGTCTGCTCTGCGACCTCCTCGGGGCTGGCCTGCTGTCCGGACGTCTTACCTGGCACGACCATGTTCGGCTTGAGCACTGTGCCGGCCATATCCACATGCGCCGCTTTCAGCTCAGCGAACAGTGTCTCCAGCGTGGCCCGCGTTGCTTCAGCGCAGCGTTCGATAGTGTGCTCACCATCCATCAGCACTTCCGGTTCGACGATGGGTACCAGCCAGTTCTCCTGGCACAGCGCGGCGTAGCGGGCCAGCGCGTGGGCGTTGGCTCGCAGCGCGTTGCGGGTCGGCAGACCGTCACCAATGATGATCACGGCGCGCCACTTGGCGAACCGGGCGCCGCGCGAGACGTAATCCTCCAGCCGATCGCGCAGGCCGTCGAGGCCCTCGGTCACCTTCTCTCCCGGCGACAGAGCCAGCGGCTTCGCGCCGGTGTCCACCTTGATTCCAGGCAGGATGCCCAGATTGTGGACAGCGAGCGGGAAGGTGTTCCCATCACTGAGCTTCTGGTTGAAGGTCTCGTCTGACATGATCACACCGCTGATCCCGCGATCAAGATTCGGTGTGGTCATGAGCATCTCGCGGTAGGCTCGCCTGTTCTCCGCACTGACTTCGACTCCGGCCTTTTCCAGCCGGGAAGACATCGTGCCGATGCTCTCATCGGCCGCCAGGATGCCGCGCGGCCGGCTCACCATGGTCTGGGCGGTTCCGTGCAGCGCCTCGTTCATGACCCTCCCTCCACGGCGACGGGCTTCTCCACGCCACCAGCATTGACCCTAGCCCGTGCCCGGCGCGGCGTACCACCGTTGGGAACTGGAATGGGTGACCCGGAGATGCGGGAGCTGGGTGGCCGCCAGCCGGAAGATCGCAGGTGCTGGACGAACAACCCCGTCGCGGGGCCGGAGTAGGCACCGACCACCGCGTGCCAGGGCCGACGCATCGGGATACCGGGAAGCGGCAGTTGGACCAGCCGTCCACCGGCCAGCTCTTGGGCGATGGCGTCCCGGGAGACCAGTGTGCAGCCCAGCTCGGCCACCGCGCCGGCCACCACCGCGCCGTTGGAACCGAGCACCAACCGCGGTGGCGCGACGTGCTGCGCCTTGAGATAGGACTCGACCCGGATGCGGGTGGCCGACCCCTGTTCGCGCAGCAACCACGGGGTGCTCGCCCAGTTGAAGGATTCCGCGACCGACGGCGCAGCCACAACAATGAGCTCGTTGGGCTTGGTGGCGACGACGCTGGCCTCAACTCCGGAGGGGGGCGCGCCGGCAATGATCAGATCCACCTCCTGCGCGCTGATCAGATCCCAGACCTGGGCGCTGGGCGCCACCTCCAGAGCCAGCGCGATACCCGGATGCTGGCGGCGGAACTCGGCCAGTAGGGCGGGCAGCAGGTGCTCCCCAGCGGTGGTCACCGCGGCCAGCCGCAGCCGGCCCCGTTCCGGGTCGAGTTCGGCTGTGGCGGCGGCAGCGCCTTCATCCAGCAGTCCCAAGACCCGCCGCGCGTACCGGGCGTAGACGGTGCCCGACGCGGTCAGCCGCAGCCCACGGCCTACTGGCTCCACCAGTGGCACGCCGAGTTCCCGGGCCAGCGCGCCGATCGAAGCCGACACCGCAGACTCGGTCACCGTCAGGCGACTCGCGGCACCCCGCACCGAGCCGGTGGCGGCCAGCGCCACCAGGGTGCGCAACCGCGATTCCGTGGTCACAACATCCCCCCTCCGGATTTTGGGTACTCCAGGGTTGGCGGGGAATACGCCTGAGCAAATACTACACAGTCATGGCCAAAGACTTGATAGACAGGCTGACTATCTACCGCCAAGCTCGATGATGACTAGAGGAGGCACGCGTGACCGACACCAAAGCCAAGGGCGACAGCAAAGAAGCCAAGGGCGACAGCAAAGCCAACGGATCGAAGAAGAAGTCAGATCGCTGGTCCGCGGGAGTAATCCCGTATGCCGAGATGGGCTACTGGATGCCCGACTACGAGCCCAAGGACACCGACACAATCTGCGCGTTCCGGATAACTCCGCAGCCCGGGGTGCCGCCGGAGGAGGCCGCCGCCGCGGTCGCCGGGGAGTCCTCGACCGCGACCTGGACGGTGGTGTGGACTGACCGGCTCACCAACTACGAGACCTACCAAGCCAAGGCCTTCAAGGTAGACAAGGTCCCGAACTCGGAGAACCAGTACATCGCCTACATCGCCTACGCGATTGACCTGTTCGAGGAAGGGTCGATCGCCAACATGACGTCGTCGATCATCGGCAACGTCTTCGGGTTCAAGGCGCTCAAGGCGTTGCGG
>DASUVX010000096.1:0-3162 GCA_036378735.1 Pseudonocardiaceae bacterium
AAGCTGCGCACCATGGACTTGAACTCGGCGACGCTGGACGTGCGGTTGGCGGCGTACTGGTTGTGCGGGGCGAAGAACCCGAAAGTGTTGTAGCCCCAGTAGTTTCGCAGTCCCAGGTCCAGCAGTCGCGAGTCGTGCATGAACTGGTGCACCGGCATCAGCTCGATGGCCGTGACCCGCAGCGACCTGAGGTGGTCGATGATCGCCGGGTGGGCCAGCCCGGCATAGGTGCCCCGAAGCTCCTCGGGGATGCTGGGATGGGTTTGCGTCATGCCCTTGACGTGGGCTTCGTAGATGACGGTCTCGTGGTACGGGGTCAACGGTGCGCGGTCGGATCCCCAGTCGAAGAACGGGTTGCTCACCACGCTGGTCATCGTGTGGCCCAGCGAATCGACCATGGGCGGCGTCCCCGGGTCGGCCCCATCTGCGTTGGGCCCGTCCGGGTCGACCGCCTTCAAGTCGTAGGAGAACAGCGCCTGATCGAAGGTGAAGTCGCCGTGAAAAGCCTTGCCATACGGGTCGAGCAGCAGCTTGCTGGGGTCACACCGGTGACCGGCGGCCGGGTCGAAGGGGCCGTAGACGCGATAGCCGTAGCGCTGGCCGGGGGTGATGTTCGGCAGATACGCGTGCCAGACGAATCCGTCCACCTCGTCCAAGGGAATCCGCGACTCGCCGCCGTGATGGTCGATCAGGCACAGCTCGACTCTGTCGGCGATTTCGGAGAACAGCGAGAAGTTGGTTCCGGCGCCGTCGTACGAGGCGCCGAGCGGATAAGGGTTCCCCGGCCACACGGTGGCCAGCCTGGGTTGGTGGTTACCGCCTGGTTCTGAAGCGGGACTGTTGGTTGACACCTAACGACCTTAGCCGCGCGCGGTTGCGCTCACGCGCGCTAGCGGCCAGGAGTAAGGCGAGTCACCACCAGCCGGTGGCCTCGGCGATCTGGCGGCCCAATTCGGGCGCCATGGTCCGCACGTAGGTGGGGGTCAGGTGGTGGGCGCCGTGATATATCAAGATGTTTCCCTCGACCGGGCGGCAGACGTCGGCGCGGCAGATCGCGTTCGACATGTCGAGCACCTTCAGCTGCGGGAACTGCGCGACGAAGTCGAGCGTCTGGTTGCGGTCGGAGAGTATGTCGGAACGTTTGATCGCGCATGACTGCGCGGTGCCGCCCCGTTTGGCGAGGCAGTCCGCCGGGTCGAACGGTTGGCCGTTCTTGACCAGCCACGGCGTGTCTCGCATACCGAGGATGGGAATGTTGTTGTCGGACAACGTTTGCCAGATCCCGATATAGGTGGCGGGCATCACATCGCCGGTCTTGATGTTCCACGGCCGGGTGGTGGTGGTGAAGACGTAATCGGGCCGGTCGGTGACGAGTTTGGTCATCGTTCGTTGCACCCATTCCCGGCACTGCGGGTAGGGGGCGTTGTTGCCCATGATCAGCGGGACCTGCTCGGTCGACAGCGGGCAGCCCATCTTGAGGTACGTCACGACCCTGAAGTGGTGCAGCTTGCCGAGGAGGTCCAGCGCGGGCAGCCATTGCTCGGCGTGTGACCCTCCCGCCAGCGCGATGGTCCGATCGGTGGCCACGTCGCCGTACGTGCAGGTGACCACGGCGGGGTTGACGAAGTCGCTGATGCACCCGTCCCGGGTCGAAACCGGCAGGTCCTGTTTGACCTCTAAGACCGTGGGCCGCATGGGCAACGCGGGCACGCGCACGTGTTCGGTGAGGGCACGAGCGCCGGGGTAGTCCTGCGGGTTGAGGACGCTGAGCTCCTTGCCGGCCGACCGCAAGACCGTGACGTGCTGGCGCCACGTGAACGACGTCGCGGTCAGCGTCACGCCCAGCAGCACGATCGCCGATCCCAGCGCCATCGTCGGCCGGGCCAACCGCGTCAGCCACGGATTGGCCGGCGCCGGCGCGGCCGGCTTCGAGGACGACGCGCGGTAGCGTAGCGGATCCTCGACGAGCCGGTTGGTCAGGTACGCCAGCACGCCGGACACCAGCAGCAGCACTGCGCCTTCGACGAAGCCGGCGTGCTTGTGGCCGCTGTAGGACAGCCAGAAGATCAGCAGCGGCCAGTGCCAGAGGTACAGCGCATAGGCCATGGTGCCCAGCTCGACCAGAGGGCGCGTGGCCAGCAGCCGATTGGGCAGCGGCAACCGGTCACCGGTGCCACCCTGCAGGTTGGCTCCGGCGAGGATCATCAGCATCGCGGCGCCGACCGGTACCAGGGCCCACGGGCCGGGGAACTCGTGCACGCCGTCGATCAACGCCCCGCAGGACAGGACCGCGCCCAGCGCGACCGTGGCCAGCAGCGTCCGCAGCCACATCGGCCAGCGGACGCGGGTGACCAGCGCGCCGACCAGCGCGCCCAGCAGCAGCTCCCAACCGCGCGCGAAGCTGTTGTAGTAGGCGGCCGACTGGTCCTGCTGGTGGGCGATGATCGCGTACACGAACGAGGCGAGCGTCAACGCCGTCAGCACCCCCAGGAACAAGGTGCGCAACCGGACGCCCAACGGGCGCCGCAACGCGTAGGCCAGGCCGGCGATCAACAACAGGAAGCTGACGTAGAACTGGCCCTGCACCGACATCGACCAGATGTGCTGCAAGGGGCTGACGGCCTCGCCCGCGCGCAGGTAGTCGGAGGCGGTGTTGGCCAGCTCCCAGTTCTGGTAGTACCCGAGGCTGGCAAGGCTCTGGTCGGCGAAAGTCTCCCACCGGGTCTCCGGTTGAACCAGGATGGTCAACACCGCGCAACCGGCCAGCACCACGACCAGCGCGGGAACCAGCCGTCGGATGAGCCGCATCACCTCGGCCACCGGCGACAGCGTCACGGCCGGGTTCAGTGCGGCGCGAATGGCCTTGCCGCCGAAGAAGAATCCGGACAGCGCCAGGAACACGTCCACGCCGCCGGAGACCCGGCCGAACCAAATATGGAAGGCGGCGACCAGGGCGATGGCGACCCCGCGCAGGCCGTCGAGGTCGTAGCGATAGAACCCCTGGGACCGCGTTTTGAGCACCAGCGCGCTGCCCGGATCGGCGGTGGCGTCCGGTGCGGGAGACGGCGGCGGGGTCAGCATGATCGCCATTAACTTACCCAAAACCCGCCACCCGATCCCGACAGCTCGCGGCGGGGAGGCTGCTCAGCGGGTCGCTGACCA
>DASUVX010000097.1:0-14125 GCA_036378735.1 Pseudonocardiaceae bacterium
TCACCACGCTACTGATCCCTGGCCACAACGATTCAGACACCGAGATCGACGCGGAATGCGCCTGGATCGCCGGCCACCTCGGTAATGACGTGCCGGTGCACTTCACCGCCTTTCACCCCGACTTCAAGATGCGCGACGTGCTGCCGACCTCCCCGACCACGCTGACCCGGGCCCGCCGGATTGCCCAGCAACACGGGCTGCGCTTCGTCTACACCGGCAACGTCCACGACCCAGACGGCGGGCGCACCAGCTGCCCCGGCTGCGGCGCAGCGGTTATCGACCGGGACTGGTATGCCATCGGCCGTTACGAACTTACTGATGACGGCCAGTGCACCCGCTGCGGCAGCGCCATTCCCGGCCGGTTCGACGGGCCCGCAGGTCGCTGGGGCCGCCGCCGCCATCCAGTGTCACTGACTTCTCCGCTGCGGTGACGCGTCCGTTCGATCCCGCTGATCAGAGTCTTGTGACTGATCCGTATCCAGTGTTCGCGGCCATGCGCCGCAAGGCTGGGGTGTCCAAGCCCTCACACGAATGCTGGGGTGGGGCAGACCAGCCTGCCCCACCCGAGCCGCGGGCACCACAACACCAGCCACCCACCGACCCCCACCACCCTCAGCTGGACGTCGGTGGCGTCGAGTTCGCGACACTGTGTCAGTGCAGCGCGCGGACCTCGATCTTCCCGTCCCGGACCCGGGTTTGGTAGGCGGGCTGCGGCACCGAAGCCGGGCCGCGCACGATGTGACCATCGGTGAGCCGGAAGGTACTGGCGTGCCACGGGCAGATGACGCAGCCGTCGGCTAGCTCACCTTCATCGAGTGGACCGCCGGCATGGCTGCAGGTGTTGGCCAGCGCGTAGACCTGCCCGCCATCGCGGACCAGCAGTACCGAAGCCTCGCCGGCGGAGACCTTGCGTAGCTCTCCCTCGAGGAGTTCGGCCTCGGCAAGCACCGTCGTCCACTCCTGCGGGCGATGCTCGAGGAAGGTGTGGTTGACGTTGACCGCCTTCGCGAACGACAGGTGACCACCGAGGTACGCGCCGAGGACCAAGATCCCGAATCCGGTGAGCCCGAGGACCTTGCCAGTGCCCCGCGCACCGCCGCGCCGGGCGATCAGCGACGCCAGGTACAGGGTCAACGCGGCCACATTCGCGGTCGCATGTACGGCTCCGATACGCCGCTCCCCACCAATGGTGTCCGACCAGTCGTTGAGGCCGGTGGCCGCGGTGGGGACCGCGCTGAGGATGCCGGCACCGACGAGCAGGTCGGCGGCGCGCTCGGCGTCGGCACCACCGAAGAGGTCCAACACCGCGGACATGCTCCATGCGCCGATCGGCAGGTCGGTGAGCATGGGATGGGCGGGATGGCCCAGATTCGTACCACTGAGCAGGTTACGGACCGCGCGAGGCTGCACGGCCTTGCCGACCAATCCGGCCACCGGCTTGGCGACCTTGTCCAGCGCGGTGAAGCCTTCAATGCGGCGCACCAACGCATGTGCAAACGCCATGACTAGGAATCCTTTCCGGCTAAAATCCCCCACCTGGCCGCTGCCCGACGCTACCAAAAGGCCGTCCGGCCCGCGCGGCGTCACTTCACGATCAGCGTGCCAGTCATGGACGGATGCATGGTGCAGACATAGGGATACGTTCCCGGCGTGCTGGGCGCGGTGAATGTGCCGCTCTTGCCGCCGGCGATTGTGCCGGTATCAAATGATTTGTTGGCGGCAGTGATCGTATGCGGTGCCTTATCCTGGTTCACCACCGTGATCTTCGTGCCCGGGGGAACCACCATAGTGGCTGGCCCGAACGCGAAGTTCTTGATCACAACCGTGTTGGGCAGGAACGTGGAGACCGCCGCGGTGCGGTCACCGATATCAGTGCTGCCAGCGGCGCTGCCATTGCTCACCACAAGCCCCAACACGGCGATCACCGCTGCGAGCAGGATCGCCATCGCGCGCGACGGGCGCGCGGTCGCGGCCGGACTCATCACGGAATCGCGCTCGAAGGCGGCATCTGAGCCGCCAGATTGCTGGAGTCGATCCTCATTGCGTACGTGCTTGGTACTCATCTATGCCACCCCCATTGCCGGAACCCTGCGGGCCCCCCGAACCCTTCTAGAACCATGATTTGCTCACGTTAGACCTGGCGCCACCTTTCGTCAACAGACGTTCGTTCTAGAAGGAGGCGCTTAACAGCACCAGGTTGGCGGCAGTCGTGGCGGGCGTTGGTGACATGCTCCATAAGGGTCGTAGAAGTTCCAGACAGGAGATCACCGAATGAGCCAGCCAGACCTCAAGCCGCGCAGCCGGGACGTCACCGATGGGCTGGAACGCGCCGCAGCGCGCGGCATGTTGCGCGCCGTCGGCATGCGCGATGACGACTTCGCCAAGCCCCAGATCGGTATCGCCTCGTCCTGGAATGAGATCACCCCGTGCAACCTGTCCCTGGACCGCCTGGCCAAGGCCAGCAAGGAGGGCGTACATGCGGCCGGGGGCTTCCCGATGGAGTTCGGCACCATCTCGGTCTCAGACGGCATCTCCATGGGACACGTCGGGATGCACTACTCGCTGGTCTCCCGGGAGGTGATCGCCGACTCGGTGGAGACCGTGGTGGAGGCTGAGCGGCTGGACGGCACGGTGCTACTGGCCGGCTGCGACAAGAGCCTGCCCGGGATGCTGATGGCCGCCGCCCGGCTCGACCTGGCAGCGGTCTTCCTCTACGCCGGCACCATCCTGCCCGGCCGGGTGGGCGACCGTGAGGTCAACATCGTCGACGCCTTCGAGGCGGTGGGAGCATGTCTACGCGGCCGGATCAGCCGCGCTGAAGTCGACGCGGTGGAGCGCGCGATCTGCCCAGGTGAGGGTGCCTGCGCCGGCATGTTCACCGCCAATACGATGGCCTGCGCGGCTGAGGCGCTGGGCATGTCGCTGCCGGGCTCGGCCAGCCCCCCGGCGGTGGACCGGCGCCGCGACGGGTTCGCGCGGGCCAGCGGCAGCGCCGTGGTCGAGCTCATCAAGCGCGGCATCACCGCTCGCCAGATCATCACCCGGGCGGCGTTCGAGAACGCGATCGCAGTGGTGATGGCCTTCGGCGGGTCCACCAACGCGGTGCTGCACCTGCTGGCCATCGCGCACGAAGCCGGGGTGCCGCTGGAGCTCGACGACTTCAACCGGATCGGCGCCAAGGTGCCGCACCTGGCTGACGTCAAGCCCTTCGGCGCCCACGTGATGGCATCCGTCGATCAGGTCGGTGGTGTGCCGGTGGTGATGAAGGCGCTGCTCGGTGCCGGGCTGCTGGATGGTGACTGCCTCACTGTCACCGGGCGCACCGTCGCGGAGAATCTCGCCGAGCTGGATCCGCCCGATCTGGACGGCAAGATCCTGCACCGCCTTGACGATCCCATCCACCCCATCGGGGGGATCACCATCCTGCGCGGCTCGCTGGCCCCGGACGGTGCGGTGGTCAAGACTGCCGGACTCGACTCGACGCGGTTTGACGGGCGGGCCCGGGTCTTTGACGGGGAACAGGCCGCAATGGCCGCCATCCCCGATCTGCAGCCCGGCGACGTGGTGGTGATCCGGTATGAAGGCCCGCGCGGTGGCCCGGGTATGCGCGAGATGCTCGCCGTCACCGGCGCGATCAAGGGTGCCGGCTTGAGCAACGACGTCCTGCTGGTCACCGACGGGCGATTCTCGGGCGGCACCACCGGACTGAGCATCGCGCACGTGGCTCCTGAGGCTGCGCACGGCGGTCCCATCGCGCTGGTTCGCGACGGCGACCCGATCACGCTGGACGTCGCCCGCCGCGAGCTGAACCTCGCGATCGACGCCGACGAGCTCGCACGGCGGCTCCAGGAGTGGAAGGCCCCTGAGCGGCCGCTGCGCGGCGTGCTGGCCAAATACGCCCGCCTGGTCGGCAGCGCTGCTGAGGGTGCGGTGTGTGGCTGACGAAATCCCGGCCAGGGTGGGCACGTCCGGATGGACATACCCACCCTGGCGCGGCGTTTTCTACCCGCCGGGCCTGCCACACCGCCGAGAATTGGAGTACCTATCCCGGCGGCTGAACAGCGTCGAGATCAATTGTTCGTTCTACTCGCTGCAGCTTCCGGCCAGTTACCAGTCTTGGGCGGTGGTAACCCCTGATGATTTCGTTTTCGCGGTCAAAGGTAGCCGATTCATCACCCATATGAAGAAATTGCGCGACGTGGCGACACCGTTGGCGAACTTCTTCGCGTCCGGGGTGCTTGCGTTGGGCGCCAAGCTCGGGCCGTTGCTGTGGCAGTTACCGCCCAACCTGCCATTCGACGCCGACCGCTTGGCAACATTTTTCGCTCTCCTTCCGCGCAGCACCGCCGAGGCTTGCCTGCTCGCGCAGCGGCACGACGAGCGACTCGCGGGGTGGGCATGGACCAGTACCGACGTGGATCGCCCGGTGCGCCACGCGCTGGAGGTGCGTCACGCCAGTTATCGCGATCCGGCGCTGATCGAATTGCTCCGTGCCCACGGTATTGCCCTGGTGGTCGCCGACACTGCGGGACGCTGGCCCTATATGGAAGACGTCACCGCTGACTTCGTCTACGTCCGCCTGCATGGCGACGTGGAGTTGTACGTCAGCGGGTACACCGACGAGGCGCTGGACACCTGGGCGCAGCAGGTCCGCGGTTGGCGCGCCGGTGCCAGTGCCCGCTCGGACCACACCGTCGCCGCACCCGCGCCGGACAGGCCCCGCGATGTGTTCGTCTATTTCGACAACGACGCCAAGGTGCGTGCGCCAGCGGATGCGATCTCGCTAGCTCGCCGGCTCGCCTAGGGCTGTGACGAACACCCGGTTCCGGCTGTGGTCGACCGGCTTCGGCTGATGAGAAAGCACACAGGTTCGCCGATCCGTCCGGGTTGCGGTAGCCCACCACCTTGCGCTGTGCCACGGCTTGTTCGTAGCGGCGCTGCGCCCAGTATGGGTCGATCGCGAAAGCCGACCATGGCCGCTATCAGCGCGGCCCGGTCATGACTCAGTTGCCGGTAACCGGCCTGGAGCACCCGCACGCAATCGAACCCGACAGCCGGCCATTCCCACAGCGCAGCAGACAATTGCGGACCCGGTGGGATATCCGCCAGATCCGCCGCAATCTAACACCCGACCCCGACATTCTCGGGCTGTGACCGCATTCTGGATGCCAGGCAGATGCTGACGGTCGCCGACGCGCGGATCCGGCGCGACGCGAACCGCGTACCGTACTTCAGCCGAACCTCCGCCATACCCGGAGAGTAAGCGCCCGGGGCCATCCCCGGTAGCGCAATGAGGCGCCGAGGCGCCCTGGCCGCAGCTGCGCCACATCGCATGAAACAACTCCGAGCACTGCCCGTCGGAGAATCGGTTCCCGAGACGACGATGACGGTGTGAGCGACCAACCACGGGTGCGGCCGGATCCGGCGCTCGGACCGCTGTCGATTTACGAGCACGCGCTGCCCGGGTCTTTGGGTATCTGGTCTCCCGCTTCCAGGATCGCACGCTGGCGCAGGACCTGACCGCGGAGACGTTCCTCGCCGCGATCGACGCGGCCCGCCGGCAGCCGGTGCCACCGATTACCGCTGCGTGGCTGGTGGGGTGGCCCGCACAAGCTCGCCGACCACCGGCGTCGTGCCGAACGTGAGCAACACGCCGGCGAACCGCACCTCCAACCGCATCCGCGATGAAACAGCAGTCTGCATCCAGAACGCGGTTTCGGGAGGCCGAATAACAGCAGTCTGCATCCAGACTGCGGTTAGGGGAGGGCGAGCTCGGACAGTACGTGGTCGGAAAGGGCGGGCCAGAGGGTCCGAGACCAGGGGCCGAAGTCGCGATCAGTGAGGGTGACGCAAGCTGCGTTGGCCACTGGGTCGACCCACAGGAAGGTGCCGGACACCCCGAAGTGCCCGAAGGTCTGCGGCGAGTTGCGGCTGCCTGTCCAGTGTGGGTTTTTGTGATCGCGCAGCTCGAAGCCCAGACCCCAGTCGTTGGGGCGCTGCATGCCGAAGCCGGGCACCACCCCATCCAGACCTGGATAGGCCACCTGGGTGGCCTCGGCAAGGAGCTGTGGCGCCAGCAGCGTCGGCGCCTGCAACTCGGCAGCGAACCGCGCGAGGTCCGCGCAAGTGGAGACCCCGCCCGCCGCGGCGGTACCCGCCAGCTGGGTCGAGGTCATGCCCAGCGGTCGCAACACAGCCTCGGTCAGGTACTCGGTGAAGGGGATGCCCGCGGAACCGGCCACCGCATCGGCCAGCGCCTCGAACCCGGTGTTGGAGTAGATGCGCTTGGTGCCCGGCGCCGCCGACGCCTCCAGCGTGTCGTACGGCAGCCCGGAGGCGTGCGCCAACAGATGGCGCACCGTGGCGCCGGGCGGCCCCGCAGGTTGGTCGAGTTCCACCACGCCTTCCTGCACCGCCAGCAAGACCGCGTAGCAGGTGAGCAGCTTGGTCACCGAGGCCAGCCGGAACGGCCGGCCCTGCGGGCCGTGGCTGCCCAGCACCTCGCCGGAGGAGTCGATCACCGCGGCGGCGACCACGTCGACCGGCCATTGCTGTACGCCGCGCAGACTGTCCATGACCGCCGACGGTACGCATCCGTGGCAAGATCGGTTTGTGCACTCCGATCGTTTACTTCTCGGACCTGGACCGTCCAACCCTTACCCGGAGGCCGTCGAGGCGTTGAGTCGCCCGGTGCTCGGGCACCTGGATCCGGAGTTCCTCGCCCTGGTGGCCGAGACCGCGCAACGGCTGCGGACCGTCTTCGGCACCAGCAACCGCTTGACTGTCCCGGTCAGCGGCACCGGCTCGGCGGGCATGGAGGCGTGCCTGGCCAACCTGCTCGAGCCGGGCGACCTGGCCATCGTGGGGGTGAACGGTTACTTCGGCGAGCGGTTGTGCGAGGTGGCTCGCCGAGTGGGCGCCGACGTGCAGATCGTGCAGGCCCCGTGGGGACGGGCGCTGGATCCCGAGACGCTCCTTGACGCCCAGCGCGCCGCGCCGCAGGCCCGGCTCGTTGCGGTGGTGCACGCCGAAACCTCCACCGGGGTACGCAACGAGGTCGCCCCGCTGCGTGCGTTGCAGGACACCGACACGCTGCTGGTTGTTGACACCGTCACCTCGCTGGGCGGGATCCCGGTCGAGGTGGACGCCTGGGGGGTGGACGCCTGCTACTCGGCGACCCAGAAATGCCTCGGTGCGCCATCGGGTATCGCGCCGGTGACCCTGTCAGAGCGGGCCGTACAGCGGATCCAGCAGCGGCAGGCGCCGGTGTGCTCGTTCTACCTGGATCTGACCCTGCTGGACGCCTACTACCAGGGTGAGCCGCCGCGGTATCACCACACCGCCAGCTCGACGTTGATGTCGTCGGTGCACGCGGGACTCGGGCGGCTGCTGGAGGAAGGGCTACCAGCGGTCTGGGAGCGCCACTCCCAGGCGGGTGAGCGGCTCCAGGCTGCGCTGCCTGCGCACGGTTTCGAGCTGTTCGCCGAGCCGGGCCACCGGTTGCCCCAGCTCACCGCCGCCCGCCTGCCCGACGGCATGTCCGACGCCGCCGGCCGCAAGCGCCTTCGGGAGGATTTCAACATCGAAGTAGGCGGTGGTCTAGGCCCGCTAGCCGGTACCGGTTGGCGCATCGGCCTCATGGGTCACAACGCCCAAACCCGACCGCTGGCCACCCTGCTCGCCGCCCTGCCCTCCCTGTCCTAACGGGAATCCCCTTCCCCGACATGGAGACATATCGGGGTTACGCGGCCGGTTTATCCCCGATATGTCTCCATGTCGGGGAAGGGGGACGGTCAGGTGAGCGAGAAGGTGGCGGGGTCGGCGCCGGTGCGGCGGCCGGTGTTGAGGGCGGTGATCACCGCGACGTCGGCTTCCGAGAGCTCGAAGTTGAAGATGTCGCGGTTTTGGCGGATGCGGGTCGGGTTAGCTGATTTGGGGATGACGATGTTGCCCAGTTGCAGGTGCCAGCGCAGCACCAGCTGAGCCGGGGTCACGCCGTAGCGGTCGGCGAGGCGGGTGATGGTGGTGTCGGACAGCACCGCACCTTGGGCGAGCGGGCTCCACGCCTCGGTGGCAATCCCGTGCTCGGCGTGCAAGGCACGCAGCTCGGTCTGCGGGAAGTACGGGTGCAGCTCGATCTGGTTGACAGCGGGCACCGTGCCGGTCTCGGCGAACAGCCGCCGCAGGTGCTCCACGGCGAAGTTGGAGACCCCGATCGCCCGCACCCGGCCGTCCGCGGCCAGCTTCTCCAGCGCCTTCCAGGTCTCGACGTAGCGGTCCGCGCTGGGCACCGGCCAGTGGATCAGGTAGAGGTCGACGGTATCCAGCCGCAACCGCCGGGCGCTTGCGTTGAATGCCCGCAGCGCCCGGTCGTAGCCGTGGTCTGCGTTCCACAGCTTGGTGGTCACGAAGACCTCGTCCCGAGCCAACCCGGACGACGCGATCGCCTTACCCACGCCCTTCTCGTTCTGATAGGCCGCCGCGGTATCGATGCTGCGATATCCGGCTTCCAGCGCGCTGGATACGACCTGTTCGGTGTCCCGCGGCGATACCTGGAAGGTGCCAAAGCCGAGTTGGGGAATCTGAACGTTGTTGTTCAAGGTAATGATGGACACGTCGCTCATACTGGGCGCAACGCATGCTCGGCGCGAATCGGTGCCCACCGGATGTATCAACCGGGTGCGACCGTGCTCGTTTGCTGGTGAGCATCCCGGCAGCGAGAAAGCGGATGACGATGATGGATGTCGAACTTAGCGATCTCCCGCTCACCGATTACGTGTTCGAGCACGCGCACCGCTGGCCGGACCGGCCGGCGCTGATCGATGGACTGACCGGTATGGCGCTCAGCTACGGTGAGCTGGTCGGCGCGGTGCGCCGGGCCGCTGCCGGGTTCGCCGCCCGTGGAGTGGCCAAGGGTGACGTGATGGCTGTGTGCACCCCCAACCGGCCCGAGTTCGTGATCGCTTACCACGCGGCCCTGGCAGCCGGTGGCGTCGGCACGGCGGCCAGCCCGATGGCGACCGGCGCCGATTTGGCCGGTCAACTGCGGAGTTCGGGCGCCCGTTGGATGGTTACCACGCCGGAACTGTACGAACAGAAGGCCCGTGACGCAGCTGCCGCCGTGCAGCTTCGGGAGGTGTTCGTGTTCGGTGCCCCCACCGGCGCAACACCCTTCAATGCGTTGCTCAATGAGGCGCCGCCTGCGCCCACTACCGAAATCCGTGCCGATGACCTTGCGCTGCTGCTGTACTCCAGCGGCACCACCGGCCTGCCCAAGGCGGTCATGCTCAGCCACCGCAATCTGGTCGCGAGCCTGTGCCAGACCAGGCTCGTGCAGTTGGTCCGGCCCGGTGACGTGCTGATCGCCGTATTACCGCTGTCTCACATCTACGGCATGCAAGTGACGCTGAACCTCGGCCTTCACGAGGGCGCCACACTTATCACCATGCCGCGCTTCGAGCTGGAGACCTTCCTGCGCGTCGTGCAGCAATACCGCGTCACCCGGGTCGACATCGTGCCGCCGACCGTGCTAGCCCTGGCCAAGCAGCCCGTCGTCGACCAGTACGACCTGTCCAGCCTGCGGATCATCACCTCCGCGGCCGCACCGCTGGCCGGCGCGCTGGCGCGGTCCTGCGCCGATCGGCTGGGCTGCCGCGTCAAGCAGGGCTACGGAATGACCGAGCTCGGTGGCGCCACCCACTTGGCGCCGGACACCGGCCGGGACGACCCGGAGTCGATCGGTCCGGCGCTGCCCGGGGTGCAGTGCCGGGTGGTCGACTCAACCACGGGGGCGGAGGTCGAACCCGGTGAGCTGGGTGAGCTGCTGATCCGGACGCCGGCCGCAATGCCGGGTTACCTGAACAATCCGGCCGCCACTGCCGCCACCATCGAGCCGGACGGCTGGCTGCACACCGGGGATCTCGTGGTGCAAGATGCAGAGGGCTGGTTCCGGGTCGTCGACCGCCGCAAGGAAGTGATCAAGTACAACGCCTACCAGGTCGCGCCCGCCGAGCTCGAGGGCGTGCTGCTGAGCCACCCGGCCGTCGCCGACGCCGCGGTGATCGCCAGCCCGGACGAGCGCAGCGGCGAGGTGCCCAAAGCGTTCGTGGTGCTGTCTTCGCCGGCATCAGCCGAGGAACTGCTGGAGTTCGTCGCCGCTCGGGTGGCGCCGTACAAGAAGGTCCGGATTGTGGAATTCATCGACGAGATCCCTAAGTCGCCGTCCGGCAAGATCCTGCGGCGCGTGCTGGTCGAGCGGGACCGTGCTGTGGTTGCCCGCGCTTGATGAGCACCGGGACAGGGCGGCCCGTGCTGGCCGGCTCGGTGGCCTTGGTCACCGGCGGTGGCCGCGGCATCGGCCGGGTGCTGGCGCTGGCGTTGGCCGGCGCCGGGGCGGCGGTGGGTCTTATCGCGCGCTCGCCGGATCAGCTCGCCGAATCGGTGCGGTTGATCGAGGCAGCCGGCGCATCCGCCGCCGCGGCCTGCGCGGACCTCAGCGATCCGGAGGCCGCGACCACCGCCGTGGACAAGCTGCGCCAGGAGCTTGGCCCGGTCGAACTGCTGGTGAACAACGCCGGGGTCTGGGGTCCGCTCGGCCTGGCCTGGGATGTCCCGGAGGAGGATTGGTGGCGCACCGTCGAAGTCAATGTCCGTGGTGTTACTCTCTGTAGCCGGCTGGTGCTGCCGGACATGGTGGCCCGCCGCCGCGGCCGCATCGTGAACGTGACCAGCAACGCCGGGGTGTTCCGCTGGCCGATGGCGTCGGCCTACTCGGTGTCCAAGGCGGCGGTCATCAAGCTCACCGAGAACCTCGCTGCTGAGACCAGGCGGTACGGGGTCGGCGTGTTCAGTGTCGACCCCGGCGTCCTGGCGATCGGGCTCGGCGAAGTAGCGCTGGCCAGCACGGCCCCGGCGGACTCGCCGCAAGGCCGGATGCGCGAATGGATGGGCCATCAGCTCGCCGAAGGCCGGGTTGCGCAACCTGATCAAGGGGCCGGCGTACTGTTGCGCATCGCTACCGGCGAGCTCGACCGGTTCAGTGGCCGTCACCTGTCCGTACATGACGATCTCGACGCGCTGCTCGCCCGAACCGAAGACGTTCTCCGCGACGACCTCTACGTATTGCGACGCCGTGACTTGCCCGGTTGAGCTGCACCATATGTGGTGTGCTCATCACAGCCGGCTTGATCGTGGCCCTCGGCGCGTTGGTCCAGGGCACAGTGGGGTACGGCATGTCGCTGGTGGCGGCGCCACTGCTGGCGCTGATCGAGCCCGCCCTCGTGCCGGTTCCGTTGATCTTGCTGGGCTCGGCCCACGCGGTGCTGGCAGCGGTTCGTGACTGGCGGCACGCCGACTGGACCGGAATCGGTTGGGCGATGCTGGGCCGGTTGCCCGGCACGGGGGTCGGCGTGCTCGCGGTGGTGGCGTTCTCGCAGCGGGTGTTCGCCCTGCTGGTCGGGCTGGGCGTACTCGCCTGTGTGCTGCTCTCGATGCTGAGCTGGCGTCCTCACCCTCGGCCAGGCTCGCTGCTGCTGGCCGGACTGGTCAGCGGCGCGGGCGGCACAGCGGCGTCGATCGGTGGTCCCCCCATCGCGCTGCTGTACCAGAATGCGGCAGGTCCCCGGGTTCGAGGCACCATCGGCGGGTACTTCGTCCTCGGCTCGGCGATCTCGCTCGCCGCGCTGGCTGCTGCGGGACAGGTCACCGGCGAGTCACTGGTGAGCACCGCGGTGCTGGCACCGTTCCTGCTGGCCGGCTTCGCACTGTCCGGTCCGGCCCGCCGGGTGTTCGACAACGGCCGGACTCGACGCGCGGTGCTGGCCGTGGCGGCCGTCAGCGCCGCTTTGCTGCTCGGACGCGTGGTGCTCGCCGGCGGATAATGCCCAGCATGACAACGCCGCGGGAGCGCTGCAGCGGCGACCTTGCCGAAGTGCTGCAGCGCGCCGTCGCCGCCCGGATCATCAGCGCTGACCAGGCACAGGCGGTGCTGGCCGCGGAGCGTGTCCGGGGCGAGGTCTCCAGCGGCGGTCGCCGGCTTCCGGTGATCGAGGCGGTGGGTTACCTCGGCGCGTTGCTCGCGCTGTCGGGCGCAGTGACACTGGTCGTTCAGTACTGGCGGGTGGTGCCCATCGCCGGCCGGCTCGCGCTGCTGGCAGCCGTCGCCGCCACCACCTGGCTGGTCGGGACCCGGATCGGCGAGGTTGCCGCGCCCGCATTGATCAGGCTGCGCGGCGCATTATGGTTCGCCTCCTCGGCGGCGGTGGCTGCTTTCGCCGGTCAGGCGGCATCGGATCTCGCGCATCCCGGAGATGCCGCGGTGTGGCTGCTGTCAGGTGTCACAGTCGCCGCGTACGCAGGGCTGTTGTGGCGGTTGCGCGATCGGCCGGCGCAGCATCTCGCTTGCCTGGTCGGTGTGCTCATGGCGGCCGGTGGCGCCGCGGGTCTGGCCGGGGGAGAGGGCCTGGTCGGGCTGGCAATCGCCGCGGCCGGCGCCCTGTGGGTGGCCGCCGGTTGGCTCGCGCTGCTGCCCCCGCCGGTGCTCGCGATGGCTGCCGGCGGTGTCGCGGTACTCAGCGGCGCAGGAATCACCGCCGGTGACTGGTCCGACGCCGCCCCGCTGCTGGGCTTGGCCGCGGCGACTGTGTTGCTGGCGGTGGGGGTCGCCACCGACCGGACACCGCTGACCGTCGTCGGCCTCGCCGGAGGTTTCGGCTACCTGCCCTGGACAGTCGGGCACTTCTTCGCCGCCTCACTGGGCGTGCCGCTGGCGATCCTGCTCTGCGGAATCGCGCTGCTGGCGGTCACCCTGGTCGTGCTGCGCCGCGGCCGGAAGGTGCTCAAGAATCTATGACAAGGTACTCACGCTACTGGGATGAGCGGCTGCACTCGTCTATCCAGCGCTGTTATTAGGCTATTAGGCGCAAAACCGTCAGCCACGATCTGTCCATTGCTTAGCGCAAAACGCTCCGCCTTGAAATGCTTAAAGACTAGCCCGGCGGTTCACCCTATCGTGTATTGCCGGGTGGCCCTCTTGACGCCAGTAGTTGTCGGTGGGGCCCGCGAGAATCAGAGCGTGACCGTCGCAGTGGACCAGCCTGTACAGGCGATGTCGGATTGTCTGGACAGCCTGCGCGATACTCTGAGCGGTCTGGACGACAAGCGCATCACGCAGGCATTGCGCGATATGGAGGCGCTGTCTCGGCGAGTTCATGCGGTGATGCTGGACCTGGTGGCCGAAATCGATTCTCGCGGTATCGCAGGGCGGGCGGGTTTTGGCAGCACTCAGCGGTTGGTTGCCGGGATGTTGCACCTGTCGGCGGGGGACGCGCGGGCGCGGGTCGAGCAGGCCAGCATGGTGGGTACCCGCCAGGCGCTGACCGGGCAGACGCGGGCGCCGCGGCTGCCGGCTACCGCGGCGGCGCCGGCCGCCGGTGAGATCGGGCTCGGGCAGCTGCGGGTGATCACCGAAACCATCGGAGCGCTGCCCGCGTCGGTTCCGCAGCCGGCCCGGGATCGCGCTGACACCGCCCTGGCTAGCTACGCGCGGGATTTCGATCCGCGCCGGTTGCGGATCATCGCTGCGCGCCTGCTGTCCTGCCTGGACCCCAACGGGCCGCCACCACCAGACGACGAACTCACCGCGTCCACGGCACCCCGCGGTGAGCTGTGGCTGCGCCAGCGCCGCGATGGGCGGCTCGGGGTGGACGGTTGGCTGGACCCTGAACACGGCAGCCTGGTCCGGGCCTTGATTGAGCAACTCGCCACCCGCCGCCCCGACCACGACGGCGAGCCCGACACGCGCACCGTGCCCCAGCGCCACGCCGATGCGCTCATCGAGCTGTGCCAGCGGGCCCGCGCCGGCGACGAGTTCCCCACCACCGGCGGCGAACCACCGCACGTCACTGTGACCCTTGACTGGGACGCGTTGCGCACCAGGGTGCTCTTGCCGCGTTTGGCCTCCCCGAGAACGAGCACCCGGGCGTGTCCTCGCTGCGCCCGGGCAACCGCGTCGGCGAGCACTGCACGGCGCTCGACGGGAAGTAGCGGATCCAGTAACGCCGCGGCCGCGGTTACCGCCGCCGGTTCCATTATCCCGTTCATCTCCTCGCCGTCATCGTGGTGTTCG
>DASUVX010000098.1:0-11995 GCA_036378735.1 Pseudonocardiaceae bacterium
CTGACGGTCTGGCCGCATGTGATCCTCACCGTTCTCGCGGCACGCGCGGTGGGGCGCCCGGTCAAGCTCGTCCTCACCCGCCCGGAGATGTTCACCGGCGTCGGCCACCGCCCGAACACCGAGCAGACGATCAGGATCGGCGCGCAGCGCGAGGGCGAGCTGATGGCGATCGAGCATGTTTCGACCAACACCGTCGCGATCGAGCACGCCAGCGTCGAGCCGGTCACCGGCACTACCGTCCACGCGTACGCGTGTCCCAACGTCTCCACCCGCGACCAACAGCGGCGCCTGAACATCCCCTTCCCAGGATGGATGCGCGCCCCCGGCGAGGCCCAGGGCAACTTCGCGCTCGAATCGGCCATCGACGAGCTGGCCCACGAGCTCGGCCTCGACCCACTCGAGCTGCGGCTGCGCAACTACGCCGAGGTCCACCCGCCGTCGGGCCTGCCCTGGGCGAGCAAGGCGCTGCGCGACTGCTTCGAGGTGGGCGCCGAGCGGTTCGGCTGGTCGCGCCGTGACCCGGAAGTGGGCTCGATGCGCGACGGCCACTGGGCGGTCGGGTACGGCGTCGCCGGGGTCAGCTACGTCTGGTGGCAGCTCCGCTGCCAGGCGCGGGCGACCATCACCCGCGACGGGAACGCCGACGTCCGCAGCGCGGCGAGCGACCCCGGCACCGGCGCGAGGACGGTGATGCGCCAGCTCGCCGGCGAACGACTCGGCCTGCCACTTGATCGCGTCCGCTTCGAGCTCGGCGACTCCGACATGCCCTGGTCCCCCGCAGCCGGCGGCTCCGGGCTCACCGCATCCCTCGGCAACGCCGTCCACGCAGCCTGCGACACGCTCCTGCAGCGGTTCCTCGACACCGTCACGGATGACGAGCTCTCGCCCCTGCGCGGCTGCGCGCTCGGCGACGTGCGCGTCGCCGCCGGGCACATCCACCGCCGCGACGACCCGGGCGCGGGTGAGAGCTACACCGACATCCTTGCCCGCCACGGCCTGGACACGCTCACCGCCGACGCGGAGGCCACACCGCCCAGCCAGGAAGGCAACGACCTGGCGCTGTCAGGACCCTTCGCGGCCAAGTTCGTCGAAGTCCGCGTCGACGAGGATCTCGGGCTCATCCGCGTCGCGCGCGTCACCACGGTCGTCGACGCCGGCCGGATCCTCAACGAGAAGACCGCCCGCAGCCAGATCATCGGCGGCACAATCGGCGGCATCGGTCACGCCCTGCTCGAAGAGGTCATCACAGACCCCACAACCGGACGCATCGCCAACGCCACGTTCGGCGACTACCTCGTGCCCGTCAACGCCGACATCCCCGACATCGACGTCGCCTTCGTCGGAAAACCTGACCCGCTCACACCCCTCGGAGCCAAGGGCGTCGGCGAGATCGGCCTCGTCGGCATCGCCGCCGCCGTCGCCAACGCCGTCCACCACGCCACCCGCCGCCGCATCCGCTCCCTCCCGATCACCCTCGACCGGCTGCTGTGATCCGGTGACCGGAAGTCATCGACAGCAATGCTGCGGCCAACCGCATCCGGGCCCGGGTGGAGGCGCGGAACAGGTCCGCGCCGATCACCGCGCGACCGGCGGCCGCTGTCAAGGGCTTCCCCGACCGGGCGCCGTGCCCGACCATTGAGAGCGGCTGGCGGGAGGGCGCTGACACCGCGCCGGCCCGGCTAGACAACGTGACACCTATCTGAATCTCAGCGGGCTGAATTTCAGCGGGCTCGTCCGGGACTGCCCGCAGCAGGCTGCCGTCGAAGTCCGGCTCGCGACTGGCGATCTACCGCGCTGAGGAGTCCGTTATGGATTTGAACCTGTCCGGCAAGGTGGCCGTCGTGACCGGGGCCAGCAGGGGAATCGGCCTGGCTATCACCCAAGCGTTGGCGGCGGAGGGGACCAGCGTGGCGGCAGGAGCGCGAGCCGGCAGCGACGAGCTGTTCGAGCTTGCCACCCGATCCGCGGTGCACCCGGTGCTGGTGGATCTGACCACGCCAGACGGCCCCGACCGCCTGATCGAGGAGGCCGTCGGCACGTTTGGTGGGCTAGACATTCTGGTCAACAATGTTGGTGCGGTACGCCCGCGGCTTGACGGGTTTTTGGCGCTGACCGATGACGACTGGGACTGGGCGCTGACGATCAATTTTCTGGCAGCGGTCCGCACCACCCGTGCCGCGCTGCCGCATCTGCTCGACCGGGCGCCGGCCACGATCGTCACCGTCAGCTCGGTCAACGCGTTCCTGCCGGATCCGGCGGTGATCGACTACAGCGCGGCCAAGGGGGCGTTGACCAACTTCTGCAAGTCGTTGTCGAAGGAGTTCGGCCCGCAAGGGGTGCGGGTCAACACCGTCAGTCCCGGGCCGGTCGAGACGGATCTGTGGCTTGGTGACCACGGGGTAGCCGCCACCGTTGCCAAGGACACGGACAGCCATCCCGACGAGGTCGCAAAGCAGGCCGTCGCCGACACGTCGACGGGCCGCTTCACCCACCCGCAGGAAGTGGCCGATCTGGTCATGTTGCTGGCCAGCGAACGGGCCGGCAACATCACCGGCGCCGACATCGTCATCGACGGCGGGTTGATCAAGACCCTCTAATGCCGGCTCCCGCGGGCAGTTCGCACCGCCCTCAGACGAGCACTCCGCGCAGCCAGTCGTCGATCGCGGCAGCGACCTGCTCCCAGCCCTCACCGACCACAAACAGGTGCGGCCGCTCTGCGAACTCCAGGTAATCGGTCTTGGCGGGTGAGTGCTCGTATTTTTTGTACTGCGCTCGGGATACAGATGCCGGTACCGTGTGGTCTTGGTCTGCACCCACGATCAGAAGCGGCGCCCGCTCGCCGTTTGTAAAATGCAGTTCAGTGGGCGGATGCAGGTGAAAGTTTGCAAAACCCGCCTCGTAGAAGATCTGACCGGTCTCCGGGACGGCGTAGCGCCCATACGCCGCAGCGGCCTCCTCAGCCGAAAACGTATTGACGAAGCCATAGGTGAACTCCTCGGGAGTCAACGTCACCACCCCATGCCACTTCGATGGATGCGCCAAAGCGGGAGAAGCGGCCTTGAGCGAGGAAAACGGCAACACGAGGATGCCCTTGGGAGGCGCCGGGCTCAACGCGACACCCGCGCGACCCCAACCGCGGTCGAGCAACACCTCGACGATCAACCCACCGAAGGAATGGCCGATGAGCACCGGCGGTTGGCCCAGCTCACGGATCAGCCCCTCGTAATGGTCGACGATCTCGGCCAGGCCCAGCCCCGCCAAGTCCTCGGCGTGCTCGCGCAGCTGCTCAACCGTGCCCTGCTTGCGCGGCCACTCCGGAGCAGACACAGCGAAGCCGCCCTTGTCGAAGTAGTCAGCGAAATTCTCCCAACTCTGCGACGACAGCCAAGCCCCATGAATCAGCATCAGCGGGATTCGATCGCTATCAGGACGGATACTTTCCACGGCGATATCTCCTGTTCAGTTCCAGGCCAGCGGGCGACGCCGCGGTAGTCACCGTTGACACCGCACCACGCACAGGCGGGGAGCGCGTGCTTATTGTGGACCACCCACAGGCCACGGCAGGACCATTTACTCACCAACATGCGCAGATCGAAGCTGTTCACCCGCTTACGCTCAGCTCCCATCGTTGTACACGGCTGAGGAGGCCGATCGTGACGAGAGGCGAAGGGACCACGTGACACCTCAATTCGACGGCCCGACACGCAACGCCCGCAGCGGGATGTCGGCACGCCTGGAGGTGGCGGTCTCGGTGGTAATCGGGGTGGCCGCGGCTGTCCCGGTCATCGTGGTGGGCTCAGTGCCGCTGGGACTGCTGGTGGGCTGGGACCTCACCTCGCTGATCTACATCATCTGGTTGGCGACCAAGATTCGACACCGCGACGCGCACTACACCGCCCAACGCGCCACCACCATTGACCCGGACCGGGCCCTCACCGATCTGCTTTTGCTCAGTGCAGCGGTAGCCAGCCTGGTCGCGGTCGGATTCGTGCTGGCCCGGGCCGCACAGACACACGGAACGGAGGAGTTGCTGCGGGTCGGGCTCGGGCTTGCCTCGGTCGTGATCTCCTGGACCCTCGTGCACACCGTATACACCCTCCGCTACGCGCAGCTGTACTACACCGGGGAGGAGGGCGGCATCGACTTCAACCAGCCTGACCCGCCGACCTACACCGACTTCGGCTACCTCGCCTTCACCATCGGCATGACCTTCCAGGTATCGGACACCCCGCTGCGCAGTAGGGTCATCCGGCAGACCGCGCTGCGGCACGCCCTGCTGTCATACCTGTTCGGCACCGGCATCCTCGCTACCACGGTCAATCTGGTCGCAAGCCTCAGTAGCAGGTAAGGCCTGTGTTCTGGTCCTCACATTCGTCACGGTGGGGGCGGTCCGCACAACATCACGTGGACGTTCCCGAAGGTCATCTACCCGGCATTGCTCGACTTCCTCAAGAACTGAGCCGCTCGGGAGGGCTGCGCAGCAGCGACGCCAAGCTGGCGATGAGAGGCTTCGGTATCAGCAGATCAGGCATGTATTGCGCTCTGCATCGGGTGAAGGCGGTTGTGAAAGGACGGTGGGATGAGCGTATCTCGGGGAAAGCTGCCGCCGGTGACGCCGAGCATGTCCGCCCTTACACCTGCCTCGCAGCATCGGCTCATCCAGTGGTTACTCCATTACCGGGTGGAATCCATTCCTGGCCCGGCGGCGAAGGAGACGCATCACGAGGAGCACCCGTGGTGGAAGGTGATGTGCCTGACGGGAGTGGACTACTTTTCCACGCTGGGCTATCTGCCCGGCATCGCCGCGCTGGCCGCCGGAGCGGTGTCACCGCTGGCCACGTTGCTGATTGTGTTGCTGACCCTGTTCGGGATGCTGCCGATGTACCGGCGGGTGGCGGCGGAGAGTCCCCATGGGCAGGGTTCGATCGCCATGCTGGAGCGGCTGCTGCCGTTTTGGCGGGGGAAGTTCTTCGTCTTGACATTGCTGGGCTTCGTCGCGACGTCTTGGATCATCACAATCACCCTGTCGTCGGCGGATGCCACCGCACACTTCATCGAGAACCCGTTCGCGCCGGACTTTCTCACCGATCAGCAGGTTCTGATCACTGTGGCGCTGCTGGTGGTGCTTGGTGCGGTGTTCCTGGTGGGCTTTCGCGAGGCGGTCCGGGTGGCGGTGCCGCTGGTGGCGGTATATCTCCTGTTGAACGCGGTGGTCGTGGTGGTCGGGGTAGTGCAGAGCATCGGCAAGCCGGTCGTGGTGCAGCGGTGGCTGGAGGCCCTGCTGAGCAGCGGCGACCTTGGCACCATAGCTCTGACGGCCTTGCTGGTGTTTCCTCGGCTGGTGCTGGGTCTGTCCGGGTTCGAGACGGGGGTCAGCATGATGCCGCTGGTCCACGCCGACGGTCAGGACGAGCAGGAGCGCCTGCGCAACCGCATCGCCAACACTCGCAAGCTGCTGACCCTCGCCGCCCTGATCATGAGCGGCTACCTCATCACCACCAGCTTTATCACGACGGTTCTCGTCCCGCCGGCGGAGTTCAAGGCAGGAGGTCAGGCCAACGGTCGCGCGCTGGCCTATCTCGCTCACGAGTTCCTGGGCGACGCCTTCGGGACGGCCTATGACCTCAGCTCGATCCTCATCCTCTGGTTCGCCGGTGCGTCCGCGATGGCCGGCTTGATTAACATTGTGCCGCGCTATCTGCCCGATTACGGGATGGCCCCAGAGTGGGCGCGCGCGGTGCGGCCGGTTGTGCTGGTCTACACGACCGTAGCGATCGTGATAACAATCTTGTTCCGCGCGGACGTGAATGCCCAGGCCGGCGCCTACGCCACGGGCATCCTGGCCATGATGGTGTCCGCCGCGTTCGCGGTGACCGTGTCCGCCCGGCAACGTCGACAACCACGCGCGGTTTTTGGATTCGGGCTGCTCACGCTGATCTTCGCGTACGCGCTGGTGGCGAACGTCATCGAAAAGCCGGACGGCATCGTGATCTCCTTGGCTTTCATCTCCGGAATTGTCGTCATCTCGCTGGTCTCGAGACTGAGCCGCACGACCGAGCTGCGCGCCGACGACATTGAATTCGACGACCTCGCCGCCCAGTTCATCCGGAACAGCTGCGAGCACGGAGAGCTCCATATCATTGCGAACAAGCGTCAGGCGGGCGACCTCGCGGAATACCGAGACAAGGAGCGGGAGCAACGAGACCTCAACCCGATCCCGCCGCGCGCCCCGGTCGCTTTCCTGGAAGTCGACGTGAGCGACCCATCAGAATTCTCGCAAGTGCTCCACGTGCGTGGCGTCGACGTTGGCGGGCATCGGGTCCTCCGTACGCAGAGCCCGGCGGTCCCTAATGCCCTCGCCGCGATCATGCTCCGGATTCGCGACGAGACCGGTGTGCGCCCACATCTGCACTTCCAATGGTCAGAAGGCAACCCGCTCGCGCACCTACTGCGGTACATCCTGTTTGGGCAGGGGGAGACCGCGCCGATCACCCGCGAGGTACTCCGCGAAGCGGAGAAGGACATCGCCCGCCGCCCCGTGGTCCACGTAGGCGGCTGACCCCGCCCCAGTCGTGTCAGACGAGCACTCCGGTGAGCCAGCGCCGGCGCGGGGCAGTGCGCTCCATCGCCGACGTGATCCAGACGCTGGGCGACCCGGGTCGGCAGCTGTAGTACGGCCACCCTAATGGTCAAGACCTTATGATTTACGCGGCGCAGAAACGCCGCCCGGCATGAGAGTAGATGCAAATGCAACATTGATGCATCCGAGGGGATTGTGGTTGCCGTGGACGATGCGCCGCTGAGCCCGACATCCCGACGTGGAGAGCCGGTCAGTCAGGGTGTGAGTTCCGTAGGCCCGCCGGTGCCGCTGGCGCTGTCCTCACCAGGGGGGCGCTGGGTGGTGGTGGCCGCCGCGTTGGGATCGGGGGTGGCGTTTTTAGACGGGTCGGTGGTCAATGTGGCGCTGCCGGCGATTGGCCGTGAGCTCGGCGGGGGATTTTCGGTCCTGCAGTGGGTGCTGGATGGGTACCTGCTCAGCCTCAGCGCGTTGTTGCTGCTGGGTGGTGCATTGGGGGACCGTTACGGGCGCCGGCGGGTGTTCGTGGTCGGATTGGTGATGTTCACGGTGGCGTCGCTGGGCTGCGGCCTGGCCCCGACCGGCGGCGCGTTGATCCTGGCGCGGCTGGTGCAGGGTGTCGGGGGTGCGCTGTTGATCCCGGGCAGCCTTGCGCTGATCGATGCCTCGATCCGCCAGCAGGACCGGGGCCGCGCGATCGGCACCTGGGCCGGGTTGAGCGGGGTGGCCTCGGCGCTGGGGCCGTTCGTGGGTGGCTGGCTGGTCGACACGGCATCGTGGCGGTGGGTGTTTCTCATCAACGTGCCCTTGGCCGCCATCGCCGTGGTGGTGACCGTTCGCCACGTGCCCGAAAGCCGCGACCCCACCGCGACCGGGCGCCTGGACATCGCCGGCGCGGCCAGCGTGACGCTAGGTCTGGGCGGGATCATCTACGCGCTGATCGAGGCGCCGCTGCACGGCTGGACACCGCTGACCGTCGCGGCCGTAGCCGTCGGGGTGCTCGCGCTGGCCGCCTTTCCGCTGATCGAACGCCGCCAGCCGGCGCCGCTGATCCCCCTGTCGTTGTTCGGCTCCGCGCAGTTCACCGGGGCGAATCTGGTGACGCTGGCGGTCTATACCGCGTTGGGTGGAGCACTGTTTTTGCTGTCGTTGCAGCTACAGCAGTCACTGGGTTACACCGCGCGGGCCGCGGGGCTGGCGTTCCTGCCGTTCACCGTGATCATGTTGCTGCTGTCCAGCCGGATCGGAGCATTGGCCCAACGGGTCGGACCCCGCTGGCTGATGACCATCGGGCCGCTGGTGGCCGGTGCCGGCCTCGCGCTGCTGGTCCGCGCCGTGCCAGGAGCGAGTTATCTCAGCGGGGTACTGCCCGGCATCGCCGTGTTCGGCCTGGGCATGGCGCTGACGGTAGCGCCGCTGACCTCCGCGGTGCTCGCGTCGGTCGAGGAAGACCATGTCGGCGCCGCCTCTGGGGTCAACAACGCCGTCTCCCGCGTCGCCAGCCTGCTCGCCGTAGCCGTGCTCCCGCTCGCCGCCGGGCTCGACAACAGCGCCACCAACTCCCTGGGACCTGCCTTCGCCCGCGCGATGCTCATCTCCGCGGCGCTGTGCGGCCTCGGCGGCGTCATCGCCTTGTTCACCATCAAGCAGCAAATTCCCGTGCAACTGCACACCGTGCCCGGACTCACCCAGAGCTGCCAGCAACCCTCCACCCGCACCCCCCAACCCACCAGACCACAGCCCGCAACCTGACACCGCAGAAAGATCACCCTTGCGCATGGAGTGGGTGCGCCTGGCTCTGTTACCAACCAGAGAGTGCGGCGTGCATCTCCCAGAGCAGGATTTCTGCTGGTTCGATGGCGGTGACCTGATGCCCGCCTGTGGCGGTGAATCGCACCGCATCACCGGTGCTCAACGTCCCGGCGCCTGCCAGCCTGACGGCGCCGCGCGGAATGAACAGGTGCAGAAAGGGTGCCTCCGGCAGCGTGACTGTCTCGCCGGGACCGAGGCGGGCTGCATACAGTGCGGCATACTTGTTCTTGATCTGAATGGCGGACGCGCCATGATGCTTGTCCATGCCGGACGCGACCGGGACTAACCCGCCGCGCAGCAGCTCGTCCTCAATTTCAAGTTGTTCGTAACCGGGTTGGATGCCGCCCTCGTCGGGCACGACCCACATCTGCACAAAGTGCACGGGGTCGCTGTGCTCGGAGCCACCCGCCATTCGCCAGGAGTCGTTTTTCTCTGAGTGCAGGATTCCGGTTCCGGCACTCATCCGCTGGGCCAGGCCGGGGTAGATGATCCCGGCGTGGCCAGTGGAGTCTTGGTGGACCAGCGAGCCCTGCAACACCCAGGTCACAATCTCCATGTCCTGGTGGGGGTGTGTCTCGAACCCTGTGCCAGGGCTGACGATGTCATCGTTGTTGACCAACAGCAAACCGTGATGGGTGTTGGCCGGGTCGTGATGACGGGAGAACGAAAAGGAGTGCTTCGAATCCAGCCACGACAAGCGGGTCTTGAACCGCTCGTCGTGGCGTCGGATGTCCACCGTCGGTGGCAACGGCCCGCTCACTCGCGTCATCGCGGCTGCTGCCCGGTGGCTGAGTTCCGATGCCCTACCCGTGCGGACTGGGTCGTCATCACATCCGAGGATGCGATGACAGGCGCGCTCATCGTGATATGCAACTCGGCGCAGTACTGCTCAGCGATTTCGGCACAAATCGCCGCCGCCTGCTCACATACCGGGCTGCCGAAGTCGGCGGCGCTCAGCGCCATGATCATCTGGTACCGCAAATCAGTCATGGCCCCTCCACCGTATGGACAGCCCACGAAACATCCCTCAGCAGCGCTGGACCGCCCCGACCCGTACGGCCACACGCTACGCGCGACACCTACACCAATGCCATGGCGACGATGGGCGACTTGATCGGGTTGGTGGGTGCCCGGTTTTCGGCCAGCCGGTACACGACGAAGAGGTTTTCCCACGTTGTCACGCCGAACAGGAGTGGTGTCGTTAGGGCTGCAGGGCTTTGACGAGGTCCTCTTCGCGGTGCTTGGTCAGGTTGGTGTGCAACACGGTGGGGTGGTACTGCTTGAGGGCCTCGGTCACCTTGTCCGGGGTGGAGCGGCGAATCAGAGCGAACACCGCTGCCTTGCCGGGCTGGAGCTGTTGTCCGATGCGGCGGATCAGGTCGTCGTTGATACCGATGTCGGTGAGGGCTCCGGCGGTCGCTCCGGCCGCTGCTCCGGTGAGCCCGCCGACTGCGAGACCAGCGAGGGGATTGAGGAACAGCAGCCCCAGCAGGGTGCCCCACAGCGCGCCGCTGAAGGCGCCCGTCGCAGCTCCCGCCGTGGTCGTGGGTAGCGCTTGCTGGATGCGTACCTTTCCTTTGTCATCGCGCCAGGCCAACGCGGCATCTTCCAGGTCGAGTAGCTCTTCGCCCTGCAAGGAAGCCCCGAGTTCGAACACCTCTTCGGCATCGCGCCGGCTGTCAAATCCGAGGACGACGAGATCTGCCATGGCACCTCTCTCATGCGTACGCAGTTGAGGTATCGGTCTCCGGAGTCAACTCCTCGTGCTGGCTGAGGCACAAGATGAGCTGCCCAAGGCTTTAATCGCTCAACCGCAGCTGACCCGAGCCAGTCGCAGACCAGGGTGCTGACCCGTGGTTTTGACGGGGGCGACGCGCCGGTCGGCGTGCGATCCTGCTGCCGTTACCAACCGGCAGATCAAACCGGAAGGGAAGCCTCATGCCAGAACAAGCCGACGTCAAAGCGACGATCGTGCTCGTGCATGGCGCCTTCGCCGACGCGTCCACCCGCAGAACCTTAGCGCGGTGCCCGCGAGAGGGGGTGACCATGACCGACGAGACACCGGCCGTGGCGGCCCCTGAGAGACCCGCAGCGTCATCACCGCCGATGACCACCTCAGAGTTATTTATTGATCCCCACTTTTAGGAGGGGAGCGTCTTATGTTCTCGTCTGTGTCAACTGCCCTGCTCTGGCGGGGGCTGCTTGCGGTTGCTATTGGGATCGTCTCTGTCGCTTGGCCAAACATCACGGTCGGCGCTTTCATCATCCTGTTCGCCGTCTATGCATTTTTGGCCGCGGGCAGTGATACGGCGCGCGCGTTTAGCAGTGACCGTGCCGGCCCGGTAGCGGGATACCTTTTTCTCGCCCTACTTTCGTTCGCCGCCGGACTAGTTGCCCTGCTCTGGCCTGGGCTGACGGCGCTGGTGCTGACCATCTGGATAGCAGCGTGGGCGTTGGTCACCGGCATCATGGAGGTCATCCTCGCCTTCTGGCAGGGTCAAACAGCCGGCGAGCGGGCGATGTGGGCCATCGGTGGCCTGGTGTCGATTGCGCTGGGCGTAGTGCTCGCACTTCGACCCGATATCGGCGCCCTCTCACTAGCCACCGTGTTCGGACTGTTCAGCATCATCGCCGGGGTGTCCGCTCTCGTCCTGTCGGCGCGGGCACGCCGCATGCACACCGTCGCCGGACGACTGTCCCCGGCGTAAGACCCGGTGCTCCAGCCTCAATCGCAAGCCGCGGCAGCGCGCCAGCGTCGCCAGCGCAGGAGTGGGGTCAACGGTGGCCGCAGTGCACAACCGCAATACCGCGCATCCCAGGGCTGGGACCGGCAGCTCGCATGCGGGGATGGGTCACCATCCTTTAATCGCTCAGCCCCACACCGACGCCGAAGGCCCCATCGCAGCTGCCGAGGGTGTTGCGGCGGGGATGCGCTCTGAGCAGCATCCGTTGGGACAACCCGGGGCTCCCCTGGACGGCAGGTCAGCTTTTCTTACCGGGATGAGCGCCGCTGGAGGGGTTGCGGTCACCGCGGGCCTGGTGGTGATGATTTTTTCGGTACGTGGGATCTTGGTGCTGATCGGTTTGGCGTTGTTCCTGGCCATCGGCCTGGAACCCGCAGTGTCAGTGCTGGCTCGGCGGTGGTTGCCGCGCTGGGCCGCGGTTGTCACCGTCATCATGCTGGTCCTGGCGGTGATAGGGGGGTTCTTCGCTGCCGCGATTCCACCATTGGCGCGAGAGGCGGACCAATTCGTCACACAAGCCCCCACGATCCTGGCCCGGTTACAAAGTCACCAGTCCATTCTTGGCCAGCTCAACGACCGCCTCCACCTGCAACAGCGCCTGCAGGAGGCCCTCAGTGGGGACGTCTCCGGCTTGTTCAGTGGCCTCCTAGGCGCCGGCCGGGTGGTGCTCAACGGGCTGTCCAGCACGGGGATCGTCGCCGTGCTCATCGCCTACTTCATCGCCGACCTCCCCCGCATCCGCGCCACCCTCTACCGGCTGGTGCCCAATTCGCGCCGGCCCCGGGCAATCCTGCTGGGCGATGAGATCTTCGCCAAGGTCGGTGGCTATGTGCTAGGCAACCTGCTGACGTCACTGATCGCG
>DASUVX010000099.1:0-10660 GCA_036378735.1 Pseudonocardiaceae bacterium
GACCGACGGCGTTCGCCGGGAACGCCGAGGACCGCCACATGCTGTGCATGGGCGGTGAGACGTCGAAGGGATCAACAACTACGGTAGTCCGGAATATGAGGAGCTGGCCGCTTTTGAGGCCTTCCTCACAGAACGCCGCGCCCAGTGGTGCGGCCGGCCGCCGTGAGCAGGCGAACGCCGACCCTGGGCGGGTAGCGGTCGATCACTGTGCCGAGGAAGTACCGTGCTGGATCACATCGTCTTCGCCGTCCCACATCTGGCCGCTGCGGCGGCCCAGTTCACTGAACTCACCGGGGTGTCACCCACCCCGGGCGGCAGCCACGCCGGGATAGGCACCGCCAACTACCTCATCGGCCTGGGCGAGGACGCCTACCTGGAGATCATCGGGCCAGACCCGGCACAACCGACCCCGCCACATCCGCGGCCGTTCGGGATCGACGAGCTCACCGCGACCCGGGTCGTCACGTGGGCAATTCATCCCGCCGACCTCGACCACTGCATCGAAGTGGCTCGTGCCCGCGGTTACGAGCCGGGCTCACCACGGGCCATGTCGCGGAGCACTCCCCATGGTGAGGTGCTGCACTGGCGGCTGACCCCGCCCAATTTCACGATCGGCCACGGACTGGTGCCGTTCCTGATCGACTGGGGAGGCACCCTCCCGCCGCCCAGCCGCGGACTGCCAGTCATCCCGCTGGCCGGCTTTGAGGCCAGCCATCCCGCACCGGACAGTGTCCGAGCGGCGCTGGCCGCGCTCGGCGCGGACCTCGCTGTGCGTGCTGGCAACCGGGCCGGGCTCACCGTCGTCCTCGATGGCCGACACGGGTTAGTCGTGCTGACCTGACGGTTCATCCGACGATCCGCCACGCAGCTCCGGGTTGGTAGTGGTTAGCGGCCGTCGCTGGCCAGGTTGGTGGTACTTGAAGAGCCACCATCAGCTGGCTTGGCTTACTGAGTGTTGACACCGCGTGGTCACCGATGCACGAACAGTTACTGTTGCAATATTCACTCGGATGGCTTACTTTCGAGGTGCGTGACCACGGATAGTAAGGGGAGCTAGCTCGGGTCATCTCGACAAGGCGCTGCCGAGTGCGGCGATCGACACGCTACTGACTGACCTGCACTGGGAACGCGTCAATGGCAGCGGTCCCGGTCAGATCACCACTGCCGGGCAGCACGTCGACTGCGGACTCTTCAAGGGGGCGAGTAGCGCACATTCCTGAGGTTGATCCAGGTCTTTTCGCCGGCGCAGCTTCTCCATTCACACCGACCAGGGGGAAGGACACGAGATGAGGATTTCAGACGTCTTCACAATGGGTGGCGACTTGGGGAACGGCTACGGCGGCTACAGCGGCTATGGCGGCTACCGTTGCTACGGCGACTACGGCGGGGATTGCTTCAGCGGCAGCCGCCCGTTTAGGGCGCCAATTCAGGTCGATATACCGGATAAAGAGGATAACAAAGCCTACTAGTAGGTATCCTCGGGTAGCGGTAACCGCAGGTCGTCGGCGGTGGCCTCACTCCTTGTCCGGAAAAGGCCACCGCCTCGTCCCAGAATTGAGGCCGAGCCGGCCGCTGCCAACTACGGCTGGCGGGAAGTTCGTCACAAATAATTATGATGCCGGGCTGACTGACGACATGTTGAAGTCGGGGATCCGCATAGGCGGCATCGCGGTGCGGGAAAACCAGTCCTTCCACTCGCGGCACAGAATGCGCTCGGTGGCGCCTACCTCGGTCACCCGCCGGATCAAGTCGATAGGGCTTTCGTTGAACCGGAAGTTGTTCACCTGGCCGACCACCTCACCGCCCTCGATGAGGTAGACCCCGTCCCGGGTCAGCCCGGTGAGTAGCAGCGACACCGGATCGACCTCGCGGATATACCACAGGCAGGTCAGCAACAATCCGCGGTCGGTGCGCGCCACCAGCTCGTCGGTCGAGGCAGCACGCCCCCCGCTCAAGATCAGGTTCTCGGCCGGTGGGGTGTACCGGCCACCCAGCTCCTGCGCGGCCGCCCGGGGATAGGTCAGCGCATTCACCGTGCCGTCGCGCAGCCAGTCCACCCGCGGCACCGGGGCGCCGTTGTCGAAAACACTGACCGAATCGCCCGACGCGGTGGTCGCCAGAAACGGCGCGGTCTGCAAGCCGGGCGGCTGCTGAATCCTCGGGTCACTCAACAGCGTCAGTGGCAGCTTGGTGAGCCGCTCACCGATCCGGGTGACGCCCGGGCCGTTGCCGGGCGCGGCGAAAGCCGACCGGCCCTCGTGCGCCGGCCGACCATCCATCGACCAGACCATGTAGATCATCAGGTCCGCGACGGCCGACGGCGGCAAGACCGTCTCGTACCGGCCGGCCGGCAGCTGCACCTGCCGCTGCGACCAGCCCAGCCGTCGCCGTAGCTCAGCGACCAGCGCGGTGAAATCCAGATCGGTGAAATCAGCGGTGTACGCGCCGGCCCAGGCACTGCGGGTCAGATCGTCGGCGATCTTGCCGTTGAGTTCGACGGTGCCAGTGGGCTGCACCCAGCGGCGGCGCAACCCGGTGGACGAGGCCAGCCAGGTGGTCTCCAGCCGGTGGTCGGCGAAGCCGTAGAGCAGCTCACCAGAACCCGTGTGGATAGCTGCGGCCAGCTCGTCGGTCAACTGGGCGAACACCCCGATCTCGGTGGCCGCTGCGGGCGCTGCGAAGTCCACGTCAGAATCGCCGGCCAGCAGGGGGGCCACGTCGCGCGCCGGGCCCGACTGCCGGGCGGCCTGCTCGCTGGCCGCGACCACGGCACGCACCTCGTCAACATCGGTGCCGTTGCCGCTGACCACACCGACAGAGTCACCCACCACGGAGACCACCGAGAAGGATCGCGTGGTGGAGTGCCCGTTGGTGGTCATCGTGTTGTTCGCCCAGCGCAGGTTGACCTCGCTGGTCTCGGTGAGCACCACAACGCACCCATCTGCCCCAGAGGCCTCCAGTGCGGCGTCGGTCAGTTCCTCTGCAGTGATCACTGGCCGGCCTCCTCTCGGGCGTTGAGCACGTTGATGCTGCGGAACAGCGCCGACGGGCATCCGTGGCTGACCGCGGCGACCTGGCCGGGTTGGGCCTTGCCGCAGTTCATCGCGCCGCCGAGCAGCCACGTCGAGCGGCCGCCCACCGCCTCCATGGCACCCCAGAAATCGGTGGTGGTGGCCTGGTAGGCGACGTCGCGGAGCTGGCCGGCCAGCGCGCCGTTTTCGATCCGGTAGAACCGCTGGCCGGTGAACTGGAAGTTGTAGCGCTGCATATCGATCGACCACGAGCGGTCACCGATGATGTAGATGCCGCGCTGCACCCCGGAGATCAGCTCAGCGGTCGCGGTGTCAGCGTGCGGATCGGGTTGCAGCGACACGTTGGCCATCCGCTGGATGGGCACGTGATGCGGCGAGTCGGCGAACGCGCAGCCCGCCGAGCGCGCCAGGCCCAGCCGGCGGGCGAACACCCGATCGGTCTGGTAGCCGACCAGCGTCCCGTCACGCACCAGGTCCCACCGCGAGGTGGCTACCCCGTCATCGTCATAGCCGATCGTGGCGAGCCCGTGGGGGTAGGTGCGGTCGCCGGTGACGTGCATGGCCGGCGAGCCGTAACGCAGGGTGCCGAGCTTGTCCGGGGTGGCGAACGACGACCCGGCATAGGCTGCCTCGTAGCCGATCGCCCGGTCGTACTCGGTGGCGTGTCCTACCGACTCGTGGATCGTCAGCCACAAATTCGTCGGGTCGATCACCAGGTCGTATCGCCCGGATGTCACGCTGGGGGCCTTGACCTTCTCGGCCAGCCACTCCGGGAGCTGCGCCAGTTCACTGTCCCAGTCCCACACGGTGTTGCCGGCCAGATATTCCCAACCGCGAGCAACCGGCGGCGCGCAGGTCCGCATGGTCTCGAACGACCCCGCCGCGCGATCCACCGCGGTGGCAGTAACACTCGGGTGCATCCGGACCCGCTGCTGGGTGGTGCTGGTGCCGATCGAATCGGCGTAGAACTTGGTCTCCTTCTCAACCCGGAGGATCACGTCGGTGTGCTCGACCCCGTCGGTGGCGAGCAGCCGGCGCGACCACTCCGACAGCAGCGCGACCTTCTCGCTCAACGGCACCGTGAACGGGTCGATCTCGTGATCACCGCTCCACACCGCGCCGGCGTGCACCGGTTCGGTGGCCAGCTCCACCCGCTCGGCGTTGAGTGCACGCAGCGTACGGGCCACCTCGACGGCTCGCTGCGCCGTAGCCACCGCCGACACGGGGGTCAACTCCAGGTGCGAGGCGAACCCCCACGTCCCCTCGACGATCACCCGAACGGCCAGCCCGACGGTGGTGGAGTCCTGCGCGGTGGCCACTGTCCCGTCGCGCAGCCGCAGCAGTTGCCCGGTGATCCGCTCGATCCGGACGTCGGCGTGCTCGGCGCCCAGGTCCTGAGCCCGCTCGAGCGCGGCCGCAGCCAGCGGCTGCAACGGTAAGGCGAGGAAGTCAGGATCGATCATGGCGGTACTCACATCCGCCGACCCTAGCCGCACAGCTGCCCACATGGTGGCCGCGTGTGTTCTTCATCCGTGCCGGTACAAAAGTACCTGTTGCAATCAGTCACCGACATGCCCTAACTTGAGCCTGCGTGACCACGGAGAGTAAGGGGGATCGCTGGGTCATCTGGGGGGGCCTGCCCACTGCAGCAGATCAATGCAGTGCGGCGGATATCACATACGCCTGCTGTGATATGGGGCAGAGTTCGCGAAGACGCTTGACTGCGTCGACGATTGCGGCATGGTGTCCGCGAACTCGTTCCGGGGGTGCACCTATCACCAGATAACAAACCTGGCAACCGATTGTATCGGCTGCGTAGTGTTGGGCGGCTGCGCGCAAAACTTCCCCAGGTCGCTTCGGTCCTGGTGACTTGCATGACTACTCCATCGACTGGAAAAGGGGAAAGGCGTTATGAGGATCGCGGATGTCTTCACCATGGGCGCCGGCCATGGAAGCGGCGGCTCCGGAAACGGCGACGATTATTTCTCGGAAAACCCCTGCTACCAGGGCCGCGGCTGCGTAAGGGACTACGACACCGTTGACAAGTACTGCGACCCCCGCTCGCGCCGCCATGGGCTCGCCCATATTCTCGGTGGGCTGCTCGGCATTCTTGGGTAGCTCATCATTCCGCAGGTCCTCAGGCGGTGGCCGCAGGTCAGCGCGCTGGGCCGGCGGGCGCGTGGCATGAGGCATCGGAGCGCCTAACGTCGACACGCGGTCTGGCGGGAATCCGGCGGGAGAACCTGATGTTTAATTAGGGGTGGGTGAGGGGAAACCTTCATGTGCCTGGCAGTGCGGTACGGCACCGTAGGAGTTGCCGGTCGCACTGTGTGGGCGCAGCGCCGGAAAGTCCAGCCAGCTATTGAACGCCCGCGGCGCGCACGGGGGTGTGCGCGACCGGGCCCCGGGGAAGGGCCCGGGTCGCCATTCGGGGGGCGACCCGGGCCTTTAGGCTTGATCACGGTCGCTGGCGCCGGGGGCCCCGCCGAGTTTGGGCCACCCATCCCTGCGCCGGCACGGCGTCGCCATATTCGTCGTGCCAGTTCCACCACTCGTACGGCGGGGTCTGGGGATAGCCCTCGGGCGAGTCCTCCCACTGCTCCTGGCGCCCTAGCGCGGTCATGTCAAGGTAGCTCCAGGTACTTCCCAGCGCCTCGTCGCCGCGGCTGTTGATGAAGTAGGTGCGGCACACGCGGCCGCCATCGCGGATAAACGCGTTCGTGCCGTGCCACTCGTCGACCCCGAAGTCGGTGTCGAAGCCGTCGGTCAGGGTGTACCAGGGCATCGTCCAGCCCATCCGCGCCTTCAGGCGCTCGATGTCCGGCTGCGGCGCGTGCGAGACGAACACCAGAGTGGTGTCGCGGGCGTTCAGATGGGCGACGTGGGCGACCTGATCGGCAACCAGAGAACAGCCGCGGCAGGCATGGTCCGGCCAGCCGAACACGCCGGGCTCGAAGAAAGCGCGGTAGACGATCAGCTGACGGCGGCCCGCAAACAAGTCCAGCAGACTCGCCTTGCCCTCAGGTCCGTCGAACTCATACTCCTTCTCCACCGCCAGCCACGGCATCCGCCGGCGCTGCGCGGCCAGCGCATCACGGGCACGGGTCAAGCCCTTCTCCTGCACAAGCAGCTGCTGGCGCGCAGCCTCCCACTCTCGCAGCGAAACGATCGGGGGTGTGTTCATCCTGATGTCCACCTTCCAGTTCAAATCCAAGCTCGTCACTACCGACCGAGGTGGTCCTGCAACGTGTCGAGCGGGCCGTCCCAGTCGCGGGCCAGCGCGGCCAGGAACTGTTGCGCCACCTGCATCGGTGCGGAGCGCAGCCGGTATCGCACCCGGCGCCGTTCGCCCGGTTCGGCCGTCACCAGGCCGGCCTCGGCCAGCAGGGCCAGATGTTTGGCGATCGCCTGCCGCGTGATCGGCAGGCGACCCGCCAGGTCCGTGGCCGTGGCGGGACCGCCCGACGCCAGCGCGGCCAGGATGGCGCGCCGGCTCGGGTCGGCCAGGGCGGCGAAGACCTGTTCGGCGATCGCCTCGATGTCAGGCGGCATCGAGGTAGTCGACCAGCTCGCCCAGTTCGCTCGCCCAACCCTGGGTGTGGCCGTCGTACTCCTTGCGGTAGACGTCTTCAGGCAACTGAGCGAAGCCGGTCTCGACCACGGTCAGTCGCGTGCCCGCACCGACCGGTTCGAGCGTGAACTCGACATACGTGCGGCGCGGATCGTCATCGGGCAGGCCGTAGATCTGCCAGGTGAAGCCGAACACCGTCGGCTCCTCGACCCGTTCGACCCGCATGTCGACGGTGTGGCCGCCGGTCCACGTCATCCGGGCCGATCCGCCCGGGCGCAGGTCGATCGTCGCCTGGTCGCCGAACCAGCTGCTCAGGCCCTCGGCCGTGGTGAGCGCAGCCCACACCTTGGCCGGCGGGTGGGCGAGCTCGACGACCCGCTCGATGCGATCGGGGAATCCCATGACGGCCTCCAACAAGTAGCAACTCATTGGTTGCCATATTATAGCAACCGATGAGTTGCGTCAACGTGCGCGTCGGCGGCCGCCCAAGTCCTAGGAGGACTCGCGCTGCTCGTCTTGCCAGCGCTGGGCCAGCAGGCACAACTGCTGGGCGAGTCGGTCCGCGGTGGCCTCCGGGTCGCTGCTGCGCCCGGCCGCCAGGCCGAGCAGGTAGGCGGTCAGCGGGGCAGCCGGTCGGGCGACGCTGTGCGCGACATCGCGTGACAGGTCCAGCACCCGCGACTGCATCGCCGCCGGCGAGACGGCATCGGCAATATCTAATTCCCGACACACCAGGTCGACCCACTCCGCAAGGGTGTTCACACCGGTAATCCTGCCAGGCTGTAGGGGTGCAGACGATCTACCCGCAGCGCGCGCGGATGACCATCGGGCAGCGACGCGCCTGGGAGCGCAGCTGGCAACGGTGGGGCGCCGATGTCATCGACCTGCCTGAGGGCGCACTGGACATGACCCGATGGTTCGGCCGCGCCGCACCGACCGTCCTGGAGATCGGCTCCGGGATGGGCGAGTCGACCGCGTCCATGGCGCTGGCCGCACCCGAGGTCGACCATCTCGCCGTCGAGGTCTACCAGCCCGGCCTGGCCCAGCTTCTATCGCGCATCGAGCAGGCGCAGATCACCAACCTGCGGCTGCTGCGCGGTGACGCGTACGCGCTGCTGCACGACCACATCGCGGTGGGCAGCCTGGATGGCGTCCGGATCTACTTTCCCGATCCGTGGCCCAAGCGACGGCACCACAAGCGCCGCCTGGTCAATCCCGAGTTCGTCACCCTGGTGGCGTCCCGGCTGGCGCCGGGCGGCCTGCTGCACCTGGCCACCGACTGGGAGCCCTACGCGCAGGAGATGCTCGCGGCGTGCACCACCGAGCCGACCCTGCGCAACACCGCCGCAGAGTTCGCCACCCGCCCACTCTGGCGGCCGGTCACCAAATTCGAGCAACGCGCCCGGGACGACGGCCGGGTAGTGCGCGACCTGCTGTTCACCCGTTGCTGATACCCGGCGTGTCGGGCGCTGGTGCCCAGTGTGCCTGCCGCGGGTGCACGCGTATGCGGCAGGATCGGTGCCCATGAACCTGGTGTCCGCTTCGACCATCCCGATCACCCTGCTCGTCTGGGATGCGCCCAATATCGACATGAGTCTGGGCTCTATCCTGGGAGGCCGCCCCAGCTCCGCGTCCCGGCCACGGTTCGACGCCCTGGGTCGATGGTTGATCGCGCGGGCCGGAACCGACACCGAACCCGAGGCGACGGTGTTCACCAACGTCGCGCCGGGCAGTACGGACTTCGTGAGGCCCTGGGTGGAGGCGCTGCGCAATACCGGGTTCGCGGTCTTCGCCAAGCCGAAGATCGAGGAATCGGACATCGACGAGGACATGCTGACGCACATCCGGTCCCGCCACGAGCAGGGCGTGCTGCGCCAGCTGCTGGTGGCCTCCGGGGACAGCCGTGCCTTCCGAGAGCCGCTGGAGGAACTGGTCGCCCAGGGCGTCGGAGTCACCGTGCTCGGATTCCGGGAGCACGCCTCATTCGCGGTCAACTCGGCCGTGCTGGGTTTCGAGGATCTGGAGGACATACCCGAGCTGTTCCTGCAGCCGCTGCCGCGGATCACCTTGGAGACCCTGCCGCCCCAGGGTGCCTGGTTGCCCGCGCTGCGGCCACTTTCGGCGTTGCTGCGTCACTCCTTTACCGAACCCATCCCATGATCAGGCTCACCTCCCCGGTGGTGTTGCCTTGCGACGAGCAGTGCACGGTGCTGCGCGATGCCGTGGTGGACGTCGACGACGCCGGTCGGCTGGCTTATGTCGGCCCGTCAGCCGGCGCGCCGGCGGCCCTTCCCGGCGACGTGCTGGCGCTGACCGGGATCCTGATGCCCGGGCTGGTCAATGCGCATGCGCACACCGCGATGACCGGGCTGCGCGGGCTCGGCGGGGACCTGCCGCTGATGCGCTGGCTGACCGAGGTGATCTGGCCCGCCGAGTCCCGGGTGGACGCCGACGATGTGCGCGCCGGCATGCTGGTCGGCGCTCTGGAGATGCTCGGCGCCGGGATCACCACCAGCGTGGAGATGTACTTCTACAGCGAAGCAGTGGTGGACGCGGTGCTCGCCGCGGGGAGCCGGGCGGTGGTGACGCCGGGCATCATCGCGGCCCCGGGCTGGGACCGGCTGGGCAGCTGGCAGCAGATGCTGGCGGGCATCAGCCGCTGGATCGACGCCGACGGCGTCCGGTTCGGACCCGGTGAACGCATCGAACTGGGTTACGGCCCGCATGCCGCCTACACGCTGCCCACCGACGCGCTGGCCGAGGCCGGTGCGGCCGCTCAGCAGCGCGGTGCGCTGCTGCACATCCACGTCGCCGAGTCCGCCGGCGAGGACACCACGATCCGCGAGGCACACGGATCGGTGCCGTTGCTGCTGGAGCGTCTCGGGGTGCTGCGGGCCGGCGCGCGGGTGCTGGCCGCGCACGCGGTGCAACTGTCCGACACCGACATCGCGGTGCTGTCCCGACACCGCGTCGGCGTGGCGCACTGCCCGGGTTCCAACAGCAAGCTCGCCTCCGGGATCGCGCGGCTGCTCGACCTGCGCGCCGCCGGGATCGCCGTCGGCTTGGGCACCGACGGCCCGGCCTCGCATGACGATCTCGATCTGTGGAACGACGCCCGGCTGGCCGCCCTGCTGGCCCGGCTGACCTCCGGGGACGCTGCCGCGGTGACCGCCGCGCAGGCGCTGTTGCTGGCCACCCGGGGCGGCGCGGCCGCGCTGGGACGTGATGATCTCGGCACGCTGCGTCCCGGCGGGTGGGCCGATCTGGTGCACATTTCAGCCGACGACCCGGCGTTCGCGGCCGGCCTGGACGTTCCGGACGGCCAGTTACTGGCCAACCTGGTGTGGGCCGCGGGGGCCCGGGCCGTGCGGGATGTGTGGGTTGCGGGGGAGCGGGTCGTTGACGAGAGGACATCGACGCGCCTCGATGCCGCACAGGCGCACGCCGCGCTGCGTGCCAGAGCGACCCGGCTCACGACCGCGTGAGTGCGTGGCGCACACACCTGGTGGACTGAACGGAGTACCATACTCTGACTTTTGCAGGGTGCGGGCAGGCGCTACTGATCACACCTTCGTTTGGAACACTCGTCGGGGAGACTGGAGACGCGGTGGGTCGTCATACGGCCACCCAGGATCCGGTGCACGTGCTGTATCTCGGCAGTTCGGCTGACCTGGGAGCACTGCGCCGGTTGATGGAGGCGCACGGAGCGGTGACTCGCAGCCGGCTCACGCCTGCGGTCACCGTCGTGGTCGCGGACTCCTCGGTGCCCGCAAATCACCCCACCCTGCGCGCTGCGGGCACGCTCGGTATTCCGGTGATGGAACCCGCCGAAGCGAAGCTCCAGTACGCCAGCTGGCGCAGCCGCACCGACTCGAGCCGGCCGGCAGCGGGTGCCCGCCGAGCCTGGCCGTTCCGCCGGCCCTGAGTGCACTAGCCGCCCAAATTAACTAGCCACGCAGTCGCATCGACATGACCAGGTACCGGTAGGAACCGTCCCTGGTGTCATCCGGGGTACCGGCATCGAGGCCGGTGACCGGGGTGATGACGGTGGGCTTGC
>DASUVX010000100.1:0-16928 GCA_036378735.1 Pseudonocardiaceae bacterium
TCCAGAGCAGTTCGACGAGGCGATGCACCCCATAATGCGCCCGATCATGGACAAGTACCTGGCGGACGACCCGGTGGCCGCGGTCGATGGCATCTTCTCTGTGCTATTTGACCCGGATTGGCGGGCGGAGGTCAGCCGCACGGTCCCCGGAGGTCACGAACAAGCTGACCAGGACGCGGCCACCTTTTTCGAGTCCGATGTGCTACCAGGGCAGGAGTGGCACTTCGGCGCCGAACAAGCAGCGAAGATCACACAGCCGGTGCTCTTCCTCACCGGAACCGAAAGTCTGCTGATCTTCGGCGAGGTCCGCGACCCGCTCCACGCGTACCTGCCGCAAGTGGAGGATGACGTGATGCCGGAGCCAACCACCTGCTCCACCTCCGCTACCCCGCTGACGCCGCGGCAAGGCTGGCCGGCTTCCTCAAACGCCACCCCATCCCGGCGTAACAGCCATGATTTTTCCGGCACTGCATCTCGTACTTTGCCACCCGCGGCAATAGCGTGCCGGCAGGAGGAAATGCGCGCGCTGCTTCCCCGGCTTGTCCACGCCGCCCCAATGCTCGCGCCAGTGACGGCCGCAAACGTCGATCATGGACACTGGGTGCTCGGGTGGCAGGTGGCGCTTTAAAACACCTGGATGGCGGTAGACCACCCGGTCTCTCGCTGTGTCTTTCACTCGCTGAGTATATTGCGGCGCCCGTTGTAACGATTAGTCACCAAAATGGTGTCGATATTGCGGGGTTTACACTCGATTACCGCTTGCGTTACCCCCTGGACTCGTCACGCGGCGTGCGGCTGGCTGTGCATCGGCACGTGCCCTCGTTGCGGGAAGGGTGCAAGAGTGGGACTGTGCGCTGCGCCACTGTGGCGACACCTACAAGGAAACCCGTGGGCACACCTCGATCGAGTGACCAACCGCATAGCGGCCGGCCTGCGGCAGGAGCGCAGGGGCCCACCGTGCTGCGCATTATGTTGGGTACTCAACTGCGCCGCCTGCGGGAAATAAGCGGAGTTACTGCGGAGGCGGCCGGTCGCGCGATCCGGGCGTCACACGCCAAGATCAGCCGCCTGGAGCGCGGGCGGGTTGGGTTCAAAGAGCGCGACGTGGCCAATCTGCTCACCCTCTACGGTGTTACTGATCAACAACAGCGCGAGAGCTTGCTGGCGCTGGCTCAACGGGCCAACGCTCCCGATTGGTGGCAACCGTACAGCGACATCCTGCCCAGCAGGTTTGACACCTACCTTGGCCTGGAGCAGACCAGCTCGGTGATCCGCACCTATCAACCCCAGATGGTGCCCGGCCTGCTGCAAACCCGCGAACTCGCCCAAGCCGTGTTCCGATTTTGCCACCCGAGTGAATCGGCCGACGATATCGAGCGCCGGGTCGCTCTGCTGATGACCCGTCAGGAAGTCCTCACTCACCCCACTGCGCCCCAATTGTGGGCGGTGATCGACCAAGCTGCGTTGTGGCGGCTTGAACCGCGCGAGGTACTGCGCGACCAGATCCAGCATTTGATCACGATGGCCGAGTTGCCCCATGTCAAGTTGCAGCTACTGCCACGTTATTCCAGGGAGTATGTGGCCGTAGGTAGCCCGTTCACAATCCTACGGTTTATCGAACCCGATCTGCCGGACATTGTTTACCTGGAACACCTAACCGGCGCGGCGCTCTATCTCGACCAAAGTGAGGACGTGCAACACTACCGGATGGTCATGGATCGCGTGTGCATACTCGCCAAATCGCCTGCAGAGACGATTAACTATCTGAACGCCATGCTCAAGTAGTCCCATTTGCCACGGGCGCCCCTGGAGTGACGCAGGGAGTAGCACGGCGCGGTGTCACCTTTGCTCGACGCGCCGAGATCGTTGATCTAGCCGTTGAGCAGGGCGCGGGCCATGACGACGCGTTGGATCTGGTTGGTTCCTTCGTAGATCTGGGTGATCTTAGCATCGCGCATCATCCGCTCGACGGGAAAATCGCGGGTGTAACCGTAACCACCGAATAGCTGCACTGCGTCAGTGGTCACCTCCATCGCCACGTCGGAGGCAAAACACTTCGATGCCGAGGAGATGAACCCGAGCTTGGCCTCGCCGCATTCGGCACGCGCCGCGGCGAGATAGACCAGTTGCCGGGCCGCCTCAGTCTTCATCGCCATATCGGCCAGCATGAATTGGACACCCTGGAAGTCGGCGATCGACTTTCCGAATTGCTTGCGCTGTTTGACGTAGGAGATTGCGGCGTCCACCGCCCCTTGCGCGATGCCCACCGCCTGCGCTCCGATCGTGGGACGGGTGTGCTCGAGCGTCGCCAACGCGGTTTTGAACCCGGTACCGGGCTCACCGATGATCCGGTCCGAAGGAATCGTGCAGTCCTCGAAGTAGATTTCCCGGGTCGGTGCGCCCCTGATTCCCAGCTTGCGTTCCTTGGGCCCGACTGAGAATCCCGGGTCGTCTTTGTGGATGATAAAAGCGCTGATTCCGTTGGCACCCCGGTCCGGGTCGGTGACTGCCATCACGGTGTACCAGGCGGCCTGCCCAGCGTTGCTGATCCAGCACTTGGTGCCGTTGAGCACCCAGTGGTTGCCATCCCGGCGGGCCCGGGTCCGCATCGCCGCGGCGTCACTACCGGCCTCCCGCTCGGACAGCGCGTAGCAGGCCATCGAGCCGGTGGCCACGGCGGACAACACCTGCTGGCGCAGCTGCTCCGACCCGGCCAGCAGCAGGGGCATGGTGGCCAGCTTGTTCACCGCGGGGATCAACGAAGATGATGCGCACACCCGCGCCACCTCCTCGATCACGATGCACGTCGCCACCGAGTCCGCCCCCTGGCCGCCGTAGGCCTCGGGGATATGCACGGCATGGAAACCCGCGCTCATCAGCGCCGTCTGGGCCTCGTGCGGGAACCGCTCCAACTCGTCGACCTCCGCGGCGTACGGCGCGATCTCCTTCTCAGCCAGTGCCCGCACGATTTCTCGCACCGCCTCGTGCTCTTCGTTCACCACTCGCCTTCCTCCACCGCAGTCTGGATGCAGACTGCGGTAAATCGGTGCCCTAAAACAGCAGTCTGCATCCAGATTGCGATAAGGAGTCAGTCCAAGGAGGAGCGGAGGGCGGCATCCTTGGCCAGGACCTGGTGGGCTAGGTCTTGCTGGAAGGTCACCAGGCGCTGGGCCAGCGCTGGGTCCGCGGTCGCCAGGATGCGGACGGCGAGCAGCCCGGCGTTGCGGGCCCCGCCGACCGACACGGTGGCGACCGGCACCCCGGCGGGCATCTGCACGATGGACAGCAGCGAGTCCAGTCCGTCCAGGTGTGCCAGCGGCACCGGCACGCCGATCACCGGCAGCACCGTCGCCGACGCCACCATCCCGGGCAGGTGCGCCGCCCCCCCGGCCCCGGCGATGATCGCCTTCAATCCCCGGCCCGCGGCGCCCCGGGCGTAGTCGAGCATCCGGTCGGGGGTGCGATGCGCGGAGACCACCGACACCTCGTGCGGGACGCCGAACTCGTCGAGGGCCTGCGCGGCGGCGCGCATCACCGGCCAGTCCGAGTCGCTGCCCATGATCACACCGACTACGCTCACGCTATCTCCTGACCGTGCACCGGGTAGCCGTCTGGCCAGGCCCCGGTCGCCAGGAAGGCGGCCGAGGCCACCGCCACCTCGCGCACCGGCACCAGCTCGTCGCCGAACACCGTGACGTGCCCGATCTTGCGTCCAGGGCGCTCCGGCTTCGCGTACAGGTGCAGCTTCGCCTGCGGGTAGCGCGCCATCAGGTGATGCACCCGTTCATCCAGACCCATCGCCGGCGGGGTATCGGCACCCAGCACGTTAGCCATCACGCAGGCCGGGGCTCGCGCGGCAGTGGAACCCAACGGGTAGTCCAGCACCGCGCGCAGATGCTGCTCGAATTGTGATGTCACAGCCCCGTCGATGGTCCAGTGCCCGCTGTTGTGCGGCCGCATGGCCAACTCGTTCACAAGCAACTGACCAGCGCCCGTTTCGAACAGCTCAACGGCCAGGATTCCCACCACGCCGAGCTCACCCGCTATCCGCAACGCCAGCTGTTGAGCAGCCTGCGCCACCTCGCGATCCAACCCTGGTGCCGGAGCCAGCACCTCGACACAGATGCCGTCGCGCTGCACCGTCTGCACTACCGGCCACGCCGCGCCCTGCCCGAACGGCGAGCGAGCCACCAGCACGGCCAGTTCTCTGCGCATCGCCACGCATTGTTCGACCAGCAACGGGGTGCCCGCGGCAAGCAGCTGCGTCACGACCCGGCGGGCGTCAACCGGGGTGTTGAGCACCCATAGGCCTCGCCCGTCGTAGCCGCCACGGGCCGCCTTGAGCATGCACGGCCAGCCGTGCTCAGCACCGAAAGACACCGCGTCGGAGGGCTGGGTCACCTCATGAAACGGTGGAACCGGCACGCCCAGGTCGGCCAGCTCCTGGCGCATCACCAGCTTGTCCTGGGCGTGGCGCAACGCGTCCGGCCCAGGGTGCACCCGCGCACCCTCGGCGACCAGGGCCCGCAGGTGCTCGGTCGGCACGTGTTCATGGTCAAAGGTGAGCACGTCACAGCCCTCGGCGAACCGGCGAAGCGTCGGTAGATCGTCATAGCTGCCCAGGACCACATCGGGGGCCACCAGAGCCGCGGCGTCGGCCGCCCCGGCGGCCAGCACCCGCAGGGACTGCCCTAGCGCGACCGCAGCCTGATGGGTCATCCGAGCAAGTTGCCCGCCGCCCACCATGCCGACTACCGGCAACCCTGTACGGACGTCCACGACCCGATCATCCTAGCTGGGCAGCACACCGGACGTCGGCGAGCTGGCGTGCATCCACAGTCCGTACACTGCGGCCGTGTCCCTGGTCGACGCGGTGCTGATCCGGATTCCGCAGCCCTACCGCGACATCGCAGTGCGGAACCGCGAATTGGTCAAGTTCGCCGTCGTCGGCGGGATCACCTACGTCGTGGACATCACGCTGTTCACGCTGCTCAAGCTCACGGTGTTGGAGCCCAAGCCGGTCACCGCCAAGATCGTGGCCGTGCTGGTGGCGACGATGGTGTCCTACGTCCTGAACCGGGAATGGTCCTTCCGCACCAGGGGCGGCCGGGAACGGCATTACGAGGCCTCGTTGTTCTTCTTGATCTGCGGCATCGGCCTGGTCATCAACGCCACCCCGCTGTGGATCTCCCGGTACGTGTTGGAGCTGCGAGTGCCGGTAGTCAGCCTGCTCGCCCAGGAGGCCGCGGACTTCGCCAGCGCCAATGTGATCGGAACGTTGCTGGCGATGGCGTTTCGGTGGTGGGCTTTCCGCAGGTACGTCTTCCCTGACGAGAACGTGCGCCGCCAGGTTGCGGTGCCGGTCGAAGCGGGTTGATCAGCGCACCACGCCGGTACCCGGGCGCGCGTTTCCGGCCAGGTCCTCGCTCCGCGGTACCCGCAGGTACACCGCGAACCTCGCGGGCCGCGCCGAACTGAGCTCCAGCCGGCCGCCGTCAGCCTCGACCAGCGCCCTGGCCAAAGCCAGCCCGACACCGGTCGAGGACGCCCCGGAAATGCCCCGATCGAAGACGTGCGCGGCCAGTTCCTCGGGCACCCCCTCGCCGCCGTCGGTCACCTCCACCACGACCATGCGCTCCGGCGCCACCCCGGTCCATCGCGCCGACAACGTCACCACGCCGGCCCCGTGCCGCAGCGCGTTGTCGATCAACACGCCGAGAGCCTCCCGCAGCCGCCCAGGGGTGACCCTGGCGACCAGCCCCTCGACCACCCGCAGCCGCAGCGGCCGCCGATCGGCCTCTGCCTGCGGCCGCCAGTCGGCGACCACCTCACGCAGCAGCTCCCCCAGCTCCACCGGCTCAGCGCTAGCCGCCCGGACCTCCTCGGTGGCGCGCAGCAGATCATCGAGCACCGCACCGAGCCGCTCAGCCTGTTCCAGCGCAGCTTCGGCCTCCGCCGCGGTGGCCGGATCGGGGTGCGCGGCCAGCTCGTCTAGCCGCAGTTGCAGCGCGGTCAGCCTGCTGCGCAGCTGGTGTGACACGTCGCCGACGAGGTCCCGCTCGCGCGCGACCAGGTCTGCCAGCGCGCCCGCCGACGCGTCCAGCAGGTCGGCGAGCTGATCGAGCTCGGGGATGCCGTGCCTGGACGGCACCCGGCGGAAGTCTCCCGCGCCCAGCCGGGCGGCCCGGTCGGCGAGGTCGTGCAGCGGCTCCACCAGCCGCCGTGCGGTGACGGTGGCGATGGCAGCTCCCATCCCTACCGACAACCCCACAAGGACGGTGACCAGCACGACGGCGCGAACCTGACCCTGCCGTACCCCGCTTCCGGGCACGGCGAGCCGGATGGTGCCACGCTGGCCGAGCGCCAAGGTCTCCATCACGGCGCCATCACCCGGATCGGTGCCGATCACCAAGTGGCCGGTCATGGGCGAATCCACCACTAGCTGGGCACCGGAGGGAAGCGCCCGCGCGATCGAAACCAGATTCAGCGACGAAGCCGGTGAAGCCAGCCCGTGCAGCCGTGGTACCAGCTGCGCCAACCTGATCTGCACATCGGCGCGGGCGGCGTGGTCCACCAGCCGCCAGGACGCGTACGCCAGCGGGCCGCCCAGCACCAAACCGGTGATCGCCACCGCGATCAACGTGGACCGCAGAATCCTCCAGCGCACGGCCGCACGCTACGCCGGTCGGCCGACTCTGCTATAGCGCATCGAACCGGAAACCCACACCCCGGACGGTGGCAATCCGGCTGCTCCCGATCTTGCGACGCAGCCAGGACATGTGCATGTCCAGGGTCTTGGAGTTTTTCAGCTCAGGGACCTTCCACACCTCACGGAGGATCTCCTCGCGGCTGACCACCTGCCCGGGCCGGGACAGCAGCACTCGCAGCAGCTCGAATTCCTTGTTGGCCAGCGCGATCTCGGCACCCTCGACGAGCACGCGACGTCCGGCGAGGTCCATCCGGACCCCGCCTACTTCCAGGGCGTCCGGCGTTTCGGGCGCACTACGGCGTAACAGCGCTCGCACCCTGGCCAGTAGTTCGGCCAGCCGGAATGGTTTGGCGACGTAGTCGTCGGCACCTGCGTCCAGCCCGACGACGAAGTCCACCTCATCGGTGCGGGCGGTGAGCATGAGCACCGGGAGATCGGGGCGGGTCCGGCGAAGCCGGCGGCAGACGTCCAGGCCGTCCATACCGGGCAGGCCCAGATCGAGCACCAGCAGGTCGACACGCTGGTGGCCGGCGCAGCTCAACGCGCTGTAACCGTCACCGACCACCACCACCTCGTGGCCTTCCCGCTGGAGCGCGCGGGACAGCGGCACGGCGATGCCGGTGTCGTCCTCGACGAGCAGCACAGTAGGCACGCCGCTCAGCCTAGGCCGCATGGCAGCCTGTGCTCGTGACCACCGACGTATCGCCTGCCATGCCTTCTGGGGATCTCGAGCTTGCCTTGACCTTGGCCGACACTGCCGACCAGATCACGCTTTCCCGGGCGGGCGCTGCGGACCTGCGGGTGGGCCGAAAGCCCGACCGGACCCCCGTCACCGACGCCGACCTGGCCGTCGAAGACGCGATACGCACGATGCTGCGGACCCAGCGGCCCCAGGATGCGGTGCTGGGTGAGGAGCGCGGCGGCGCGTGCTCTGGCTTGTCTACTGGCATTGAACGGCGCTGGCTGGTGGACCCGATCGACGGGACGAAGAACTTCCTGCGCGGCGTACCGGTCTGGGCGACCCTCATCGCGCTGGTCGAGCACGGCAACCCGGTGGTGGGGGTGATCAGCGCGCCGGCGCTGCGGCGGCGCTGGTGGGCGGCGGTGGGGGTGGGTGCCTACACCCGGGATGGGCACGGGATCGTTCGACCCCTCACGGTGTCCGGGGTGGAGGATCTCGCCGATGCCTACCTCTCCACCACCCACCTCGGCACCTGGGCGGAGCACCGCAGCCGGGAGTCCTATCTCTCGCTAGTGGACGCAACGTGGGAGAACCGCGCTTTCGGTGACTTCTGGCAGCACTGCCTGGTGGCCGAGGGCGCCATCGACCTGGCCGCCGAACCGATCGCCAGTCCCTGGGATCTGGCGGCCGTGCAGGTACTGGTGGAGCAGGCCGGTGGCCGGTTCACCGACCTCGACGGGGCGGCTCGATTCGACGGCGGCACCGCGCTGTCCTCCAATGGGCTGCTGCACGACGCCGCCCTGGCCGTGCTCCGGCGCTGACCGGTTGATCCTTGGGCACCCGCCTGGACTTCTCGGGGATCGGAATGGATCATCCTGATGCTCACCTCGCCGGCGGGCACCCGATCTGCTGAAACCCTTGCCCGCGCAGCGACCGACGGGTAACGATATGCGCATGCTGCGCGCCGTGCTCGAGCAGTTCTGGCCGAGTCGGCGCATGGATACCTTCGATCAATTCTGTAGCTAGGCCGCGCGTCGGCGCCTGGCCCCCAGCGCCTGTTCTCGCTTGCTCGCGCGGCCCTGTCCGGTGCCCGTTTCACCCCCATTTCACCCCAGTTCACCCCCGCAGATTAGGAGTTTGCGTGTCCGTCACCGATGAACTGCTCGCCAACAACGCCGAGTACGCCGCGGCCTTCTCCGGCCCGCTGCCAATGCCGCCTGCCAAGCATGTCGCCGTGGTGGCCTGCATGGACGCCCGCCTGGACGTCTACCGGATCCTGGGCCTCAACGAGGGCGAAGCCCATGTCATCCGCAACGCTGGAGGCGTGGTCACCGACGACGAGATCCGCTCGCTGGCGATCAGCCAGCGACTACTCGGCACGCAGGAGATCATCCTTATTCACCACACAGACTGTGGAATGCTCACGTTCACCGACGACGATTTCAAAAAGTCCATCCAGGACGACACCGGGATCAAACCGGGGTGGGCTGCTGAGGCTTTCCCGGATCTCGACGAAGACGTGCGGCAGTCGATCGCGCGTATCAAGGCCAGCCCGTTCGTCCCGCACAAGGATTCCATCCGCGGGTTCGTCTTCGATGTAGGGACCGGCAAGCTCAACGAAGTCAACTGACCGGGTAGGTAGCTCTTCAAGTACCACCAACCCAGGTCCCTAGCGTCTCTAACGACGGCCAACTCCCGCCGGCGGCCACGCCGAGGTTGGCCGTCGTTATGAGCAGCGTCCGGCGGGGTTGGTAGGTCTTGAAGAGCCACCAACGGCGGTGACCACCCGGGACGGCGAGGGTCGGCCGAGCTGGCCTGCCATCCACGTGCTGGTGCGCACCAGGGCATCGAGGTCGACGCCGTGCGCGATGCCCAGCCCGTCCAGCATCCACACCAAATCCTCGGTGGCCAGGTTGCCGGTGGCCGATCCGGCGTAGGGGCAACCACCGAGCCCGCCGGCCGAGGCGTCTATGCAGCTGACCCCAGCGTGCAGCGCAGCGAGCGTGTTGGCCAGCGCCTGGCCGTAGGTGTCGTGGAAGTGCACCGCAAGCAAGTCGGCCTCGATACCGGCGCGCCGAAAGGCGTCCAGCATCGCGGTGACGTGGCCGGGCGTGGCCACCCCGATGGTGTCACCCAGCGAGAGCTGGTCACAGCCCAGCTCCAGCAGCCGGCGCCCGACGCCGACAACCTGATCGACCGCCACCGCGCCTTCCCAGGGATCACCGAAACACATCGAGAGGTACCCGCGCACGCCCAGACCGGCCGCCTTCGCCCGGCGCAGTACAGGTGAGAACATCGAGAACTGGGCATCGAAGTCTCGGTTGAGGTTGCGTCGGGCGAAGCTGTCGGTGGCCGAGGCGAAGATCGCCACCTCGGTAACACCGGCGGCCAGCGCCCGATCGAGGCCCCGCTCGTTGGGCACCAAGACGGGATAGCGCACCCCAGCGCGACGCGAAAGCATCCCGAGCAGCTCGCCGGCGTCGGCCAGCTGCGGCACCCAGCGCGGGTGTACGAAGCTGGTCGCTTCCAGCACCCGCAACCCTGCTGCGGCCAGCCGCTCCAAGAATTCGACCTTCACCTGGACTGGCACCGTCACCGGCTCGTTTTGCAGGCCGTCGCGGGCACCGACCTCCCAGATGGTCACCCGGGCGGGCAACCCGGACGCCGGGTGCCGGTCCGGCAGACCGTCGCGCGCAGTCATTCCGATACCGGCTCCGGATTCACTTCGTAGTACAGCAGCGAATGGACCCGCTCGACCTGGGGAATGTCGTCGAATTCCAGCGGCTCATCGGAGGCCGACTCGATGATCAACGTGCCGCACCCCAGCATCCGGTCGATAAGCGAGTGCCGGAACTGCACGGTGTTGATCCGGTTGATCGGAATGTCGATGCCGCTACGGGACAAGACGCCTTCGCGGACCAGCACGCGCCTGGTGGTGAGCACGAAATGCGTGGTGCGCCAGCGCAGCAGCGGCACCACAGTCAGCCACACCAACCCGATGCCCCCGAGCACTGCCAGCCCGATCCACCCGTAGGGCTGCCACGACGATCCGGCGACCAGCGCGGCCAGGTAAGAGCCGAGCCCGACGATGACCAACAGCGCCAGCACCGGCAACACCAGCATCTTCCAGTGCGGGTGCTTGTGCACCACCACCCGCTCGTCACTGCGCAGCAGACCCTCCGGATAGGGCAAGGCTCCTCCTCTTCGCCACTGATCACGGTACCGCTGCGCGGGCGGTGAGACGGGCCGGTACAGTCCGGCGGCGCGCGCGGGTCTGCGTGGCCGGCCCAGCCGCTGCGCCGGTCAGGTGGCCGGGACGGACGTGCTCACGCGTGCGGCGGATCGGCGCCGCAGGAAGACGAGATAGATCATGCACAACGCGACCCCTGACTTCGCCAGGATGGCCCCCGGTCAGGCAGGGCAAGCCTTGATCGGGTGGGCTGACCAGCTGCAACGAAAGGCGGAGGCCTACCGCAGCCTGCACCATCAGATGTCCCAGCTGGCGGTGACCGAGGCATCCACCGACGGCATGGTTCGAGTCAGCGTAGACGCGCAGGGCGTGCCCACCGAGCTGACTTTGACCGAGCGTGCCCGCGGAGTGGATCCGGCGCGGCTGTCCGCCGAGTTGATGACCTGCCTGCGGCGCGCGCACAGCACCCTGGCTTCTGAGGTGCAGGATCTGGTGGCCGCCGCGGCCTTGGACAGCGACGAGGACGGTGCGGCCGCGCAGATCGTGACCTGCTACCGCGACCGCTTCGGTGACGTCCCCCAAAGCCCATCCGCCCGGCATGCTCGGCGGACCGGGTCACCCGACGACGATTCGACCACCCAGGTGCGGTCGTGAGGCGCGGCGCGGTGGCGGTGACCATCGCGGGCTTGCTCGCGGCCGGCTGCAGTAGCCAGCAGTCGAAGGCGCCACCACCGGCGCCACCAGCGGTGGCAGACGCCGGCAAGGTCGATATGTGCGCGGTCCTGTCGGATTCCGAACTGGCCGGGCTGGGTGTGCAAGTAAATACCCGCAAGAACTTCAATACAGCAGGTGTGATTGGCTGCCGATGGCGCGGCAAGTCGTACACGCTAAGCCTGGAGCGGGATAACAGCACGCTAGCCGGGTACCGGGCACACCGCAACGATCCTCATTTCGTCAATTTCCAAGACAACACCGTGAACGGTCGAGCCGGGGCCCATTTCGGGGTGGACAAAAACGGTACGCAATGCGCGCAGCTCATCGACGGTGGATCGGCAGCGCTGTCAGTGAGCGTGGCGGTGCCGAACAACGTGACTCCGCCGCCGGTCGATCCGTGCGCCGAGGCGTTGCGCATCGCGCAGATGATCGAGCCTCGGCTGCCCAAAGCGCCGCAATAGTCGTCGCGCGCCTGGCACAGTGAGTGGGTGCTGGCGGTACTGGACCTCGATGGGACGCCCGCCAGCGGTCACCGTCGAGACTCCGGCGGATGCGCTGAGCTTTTTACTCCATAACCCGCCGACACCTGCGCCGAAATACGCCGGTTCCCGCTAAGCCCGTTGGCGGTCCCGCGCGTCGCATTTTCCGTTTCGATCATGTGATCAGCGCCTCAGGCGGCTGGCGCTGCGCTCGCGCCTGACGTCGCCCATGCTGGACAGATGCCGTTGTTCACCTTCGGCCACGGCACGGCGAACCGCGATCAGCTGCTGCAGCGGCTCGACACGGCCGGAATCCGTGAGCTGGTGGATGTGCGGATGGCTCCGGGCAGCCGGCGCAACCCCGATGTGGCGCGCCAGGCGATGGCGCGCTGGCTACCCGAGCACCACATCGGGTACCGCTGGGAGCGGCGGTTGGGCGGTTGGCGAAAAGCACCGCCCGACTCACCGGACACCGCGCTACGCAACCGCTCTTTCGCCGGCTACGCGGCCCACATGCGAACCGCGGAGTTCCTCGACGCGATCCGCGACCTCCTCGGCGGGTCAGCTGATCGACTCACGACAGTGCTGTGTTCGGAGTCAGTGTGGTGGCGCTGCCACCGCCGGATGATCGCCGATTTCGTGGTGTTGAGCGCGCACGTGCCGGTATTCCATCTCATGCATGACGGGCGGCTGCATGAGCACGGTCCGACGGATGTGGCCCGGCTCCGCAGCGACGGCCTGCTGGTCTATGACGGGGCCGCGCCGCAACGTCAGCTCACTCTGTTCCCGGGCTGACCACCCACGCGAGGGCCAGCCGCGGTGCCGAGCACCACGCGCTGCTGGAGCGCTGCAGCCGGCGAACTCCGTTGTCTGTCGGTGGGTGCTGCTACGTATTAGCACAGACCGACGACTGGAGGTAACCAATGAACCTCGATGCTGCGCCAGACGCCGAAGCCTACGTCGCTGACCTGCAATCCGCGCTGATTACTCCGCTCGACCGCGAATGCCTGGTCTGTTACCTGCTCCGCATGGTGGGGGAGTTCGGTTGCGATGGCACACACCGCTGGACCCTTCGCTGGCGCGAACTGAGCGCTCCCCGCGCGACCGCCCTACTGCGGAGGTTGGCGAACCGGGGCGGTTGCTGCTGCGACTGCGAGGTACTCATGAACGTCTATCCCGAGCGGCTTCCCGAGGACGACTCAGCGCCGCTACCTCGGTGTGCCGGTATATCGCGGCGAGGTTCCACCGCGCCGTGCAAGGGCGTGCCTTGAGATTCGCGGATGTGACCGACCCACTGTGACATCCGTCACGGTGGGCGCTCGACCACCCGGACGTGCGTGACATCGCCAGCCGACAGCGCTCGCCGCTGGCCGCCGGAGCGCACCACCAGCCGACCGGCGGTGTCGATGTCCACCGCGGTGCCGGTGAGCTCCGTCTGGTCGGGCAGCCGCACCCGGATCTGCTCGCCAAGGGTCGCGCAGCGTTGCCGGTAAGCCTCGTGCAGACCGGAGGCAACCGGATCGCCTTCGTGCTCGCTCCACTGCCGCAGCTCACCATGCAGCGCCCGCAGCAGGGCTCGCAGCAGCGGATCGCGGTCAGTGCATGCGGCGTTCTCGATGGCCAGCGACGTGGCGGCGGGTCCTGGCAATTCGTCTGGCCGCAACGTGACGTTGAGTCCGATGCCTATCACCACCGCGGACTGCCCCGAAACCAGCTCGGCGAGGATCCCGGCCGCCTTGCGCCGATGGGTGCCCAGCAGCAGGTCATTGGGCCATTTCAGGGCGACTGGCAACTCGGCCACGGTGCTGACGGACCGGCACAGCGCGATCCCGGCCAGCAGCGGCAGCCAGCTCCACCGGATCTGCGGCACCTCGGCGGGACGCAGCAGCACCGACAGGATGAGCCCCGATCGGGCCGGGGCCACCCAGCTGCGCCCGGCCCGTCCCCGCCCGGCGCTCTGGTGCTCGGCGACCAGCACCGTCCGATCCGCCGCGCCATGCCGTGCCGCGTCAACCAGCGCACTGTTCGTGGAGGAAACCGTGGCCACGATGTCCAGCGCCGCGTAGGGCCCGGCCGGGGTCACCAGCGCCCGTCGCAGAGCGTCCGCACGCAGCGGGGGACGCTCGAGATCAGACCACACAGTCTGCGAAGACTAGCCGCAAGCCGGCTTGCCGCGATCGGTGTACTCAAGTTCACGCAGAACACCTCGCCAGCTCGGTCGGGGATTAGGGTCGGGCGCCATGAGCAGCACTGCGCCGGTCGGCGAGCCGGACATCCACACCACCGCGGGTAAGCTGGCCGATCTGCGGCGCCGCCAGCAGAGCGCGGTGGATGTGGGGTCCACCCGCGCAGCGGCCCGCCAGCACGCCAAGGGTCGCAAGACCGCGCGGGAGCGGATCGACCTGCTGCTGGACGAGGGTTCGTTCGTCGAGCTCGACGAATTCGCCCGGCACCGCAGCACAAACTTCGGTCAGGAGGCCAACCGACCTTACGGCGACGGCGTGGTCACCGGCTATGGAACCGTCGACGACCGGCCGGTGTGCGTATTCAGCCAGGACGCTTCGGTGTTCGGCGGCAGCCTCGGTGAGGTGTACGGCGAGAAGATCATCAAGGTGATGGATCTGGCGTTACGGACCGGCTGCCCGATCATCGGAATCAACGAGGGGGGCGGCGCCCGGATCCAGGAGGGGGTCGTCTCGCTGGCGCTCTACGGCGAGATCTTCCTGCGCAACACCCACGCCTCCGGGGTGATCCCGCAGATCTCGCTGATCATGGGGTCGTGCGCAGGTGGCCACGTCTACTCCCCTGCCCTGACTGACTTCACCGTGATGGTCGACCAGACCTCGGCCATGTTCATCACCGGCCCGGATGTGATCAAGACAGTGACCGGTGAGGAGGTCGGGTTCGAAGAACTCGGAGGCGGCCGCACGCACAACACCAAGTCGGGCAATGCGCATTACCTCGGCAGCGACGAGGACGACGCGCTGTCCTACGTCAAGGAGCTGCTGTCGTTCCTGCCGTCGAACAACCTCTCCGAACCCCCGGTGTTCGACGCACCGGTAGCCGGCCCGGTGACCGATGCGGACCGGGAGCTGGACACCTTGATCCCAGATTCAGCGAAGGCGCCCTACGATATCCACGAGGTGATCACTCGCGTCGTCGACGAGGGCGAATTCCTGGAAGTGCACGAACTGTTCGCGCCGAACATCGTGGTCGGCTTCGGCCGCGTGGCGGGCCGCAGCGTCGGGATTGTGGCCAATCAACCCACCCAGCTGGCGGGCTGCCTGGACATCGACGCCAGCGAAAAAGCCGCCCGGTTTGTCCGGACCTGCGATGCGTTCAACGTCCCGGTACTCACCTTCGTCGACGTACCCGGGTTCCTGCCCGGTACCGACCAGGAGTGGAACGGCATCATCCGGCGCGGCGCCAAGCTGATCTATGCCTATGCCGAGGCCACCGTGCCCAAGGTCACAGTGATCACCCGCAAGGCGTACGGCGGCGCCTATGACGTCATGGGCTCCAAACACCTCGGCGCGGACATCAACCTGGCCTGGCCGTCCGCGCAGATCGCTGTGATGGGCGCCTCCGGTGCGGCGAACATCCTTTACCGCAGGGAACTGGCGGCTGCTCCAGCCGACGAGGTCGACGCGTTGCGGGCGCGGCGGCAACAGGACTACGAGGACGCCCTGCTCAATCCTTACGTCGCCGCCGACCGCGGCTACGTAGACGCGGTGATCGCGCCCAGCGACACTCGTGTCCAGGTGGCCCGCTCGCTGCGCATGCTGCATAACAAGCGCCAAACCCTGCCCCCGAGAAAGCATGGGAACATTCCCTTGTGAATGGCAAGCAATGTGCTGGCACCGAACCACATTCACGAGTTATCCACATCGTGCGGGGTGAGCCTTCGGACGACGAGATGGCCGCGCTGACTGTGGTGCTAGCCGGGTTGCCGGCCGCGGCGTATCCGGGCGGGCCGACGACGGCGCGCGGCACCTGGGCCGACCCGGCGCTCGGGCTACGCATGCCGCAGCAGCCCGGTCCCGATGCCTGGCGCACCTCCATGCACCCGCACTGACCATGCAATAGCGATGACGGGGCTTGCGCGAGGCGCGTCAGCGGGCGCGGTGCCGCGCCGATGGCAGGATTGGCGATATGGCCACGATCTCATTCGAGGATCTGACCCCGGGCACTGTGATCGACCTTGGTGAGGTCAAGGTCGATCGGGAGGAGATGCTCGCCTTCAATCAGAGATTCGATCCGCAGCCGTTCCATCTGGACGAGCAGGCGGCGAAACGGTCGGTACTGGGCGGCCTGTGCGCATCGGGTTGGTTCACCGCGTGCCTGTGGATGCGGGCGTATGTGGATGGTGTGCTGGCCGAGTCCACCTCGCAGGGCTCGCCGGGTGGCCGGGACATGTCGTGGCCGGCGCCGGTATTTCCCGGTGACGTACTGCGCATGCGGCTGGAGGTGATCGGCGCGCGGCTGTCCCGCAGCCGTCCCGGTCTCGGGCTGCTGGAGATGGTCGGCTCCGCCTACCGCGGCGAGGATTGCGTGCTGCGGATGACCTTCACCGCCATGTTCGCCACTCGCACCTGATCCGGTGCGTCTCATTCTGGCGTCGGCGTCCGCGGCCCGGCTCGGCGTGCTTCGCGCCGCTGGGATCGATCCGGTGGTGCACGTATCCGGAGTGGACGAGGACGCGTTGGTCGCCACGCTGGCCGGGGCGACACCCGCAGGGTTGGTCACCGCGCTGGCCGCGGCGAAGGCAGAGGCGGTCGCGACGAAGGTCGCTGGCGAGTACCCCGACGCGGTGATCGTCGGGTGCGACTCGATGCTGCACATCGGTGGTGAGCTAGTCGGCAAACCAGGTTGCAACGAGGCTGTAGTGCGGCGCTGGCAGGCGATGGCCGGTCGCACCGGCGAGCTACTCACCGGGCACGCCGTGGTACGCCTTGAGGCGGGTATCCGCATGGCGAGCACCAGCGGTGCCCAAACCACTGTCATCCGGTTCGCCAGCCCGTCACCGGAGGAGATCGAGGCCTACATCGACAGTGCCGAACCGCTGCACGTGGCCGGCGGGTTCACGCTGGATGGCCGGGGTGGCTGGTTCGTCGAGGGCATCGACGGTGACCCGTCCAGCGTGATCGGCATCAG
>DASUVX010000101.1:0-20506 GCA_036378735.1 Pseudonocardiaceae bacterium
CGCCGGTACGCCGGCGGGGTTGGCTGCCGTTAGAGACCTTCGGGAGGGGGGTTGGTGGTCCTTGAAGAGCCCCCAACGGCAGAGGGGATGTCCCAGTCGGCGAGGATCGCGGCGGTGTCGGCGCCGGGCTGGGGTGGCGGCGTGGGGAGATCCGGGGCGGTGCGCGAAAACCGGGGCGCCGGGGCGGCTTGCGGGACCCCGCCCACAGTGACGATGGTGCCGCGGGCCGCGATGTGCGGGTGGCCGGGTACCTCGGCGAACGACAGGACCGGGGCCACGCAGGCGTCGGTTCCTTCGAACACGGCCACCCACTCGTCGCGGCTGCGGCTGGCGAACGCGTCGGTGAACCGTTGCCGCAACACTGGCCAGTTCGCCGGGTCAGACCGCTCGGGCAGGCCCGCATCGGTGAGCCCCAGGCCGTCCAGCAACGCCGCGTAAAACTGCGGTTCCAGCGCTCCGACGGCCACGTACCGGCCGTCGGAGCAGGCATAGGTGTCGTAGTACGGCACGCCCGAGTCGAGCAGGTTGGTCCCGCGCTGATCGCGCCACAACCCGCAGGAGCGCAACGACCAGAACATCTGGGCCAGCGCGCTCACCCCGTCCACCATGGCGGCGTCGACGACCTGGCCGGCACCAGAGCGCTCCCGTTCCCACAGCGCGGCAAGCACGCCCATCACCAGGAACATCGAGCCACCACCGAAGTCTCCGACGAGGTTCAGCGGCGGTACCGGCTTGCCTCCCGCGGAGCCGATGGCGCCCAGCACGCCCGACACCGCGATGTAGTTGATGTCATGCCCGGCGCGGTCGGCGAGCGGGCCGTGCTGTCCCCATCCAGTCATCCGCGCGTACACCAGCCTCGGGTTACGGGCCCGGCAGTCAGCCGGACCGATACCCAGTCGTTCGGTGACCCCGGGGCGCAGGCCTTCGATCAGCACGTCGGCCCGCTGAGCCAGCGCCAGCAGGGTCTCCCGATCAGCTGGGTCCTTGAGATCAAGCGCGATCGAGCGCCGGCCGCGAAGCATCTGGTCCTGTGCGGTCGGGGCCAGCTGCAGGCCACCTGCCGGCCGCTCCACCCGCAGCACGTCGGCTCCCAGATCCGCCAGCAGCATCGCGGCATGCGGCGCCGGCCCGATCCCCGCCAGCTCCACTACCCGCAACCCAACCAACGGACCCGGCATATCGGGATACCTCCTCACTGCGGTGCGCGCACCACCAGGAATGCCACAGCCTGGGCAGGCGTTGTCTCATATGCCCAGCATCCATGAGACCTCTCGGGGCCGCGGAGGGGTGCGTGAGCTCGGCGAAGTTTTGACCCCGTTTTGACCCTGAGTGAATCGTCCAGGTATCCTGGCGTCCGGTCCCCGACCCCGGTCGGGCCGCTCTGTATGCCTGTTGGCGGCGCGCCATCGGCGGTGTGGGTTCTGCCAGGACTCCCACTTCCGGCATTGCGTCGGCGCCGCCCAGCTCCCGTCGGGTTTTGCCCGACCAAGCGGCTGGGTTCACCGCGACACGCCCGACCGCGGGATACGGAGTGACCGGCCGCGCAGCACCCGGCAGCCGGTCAACACGCCGTAACGCAGCACGCAGACACAGCACCGACAGACCACAGGCAAACGCGTCAAGACTGAAGAAAGCTGGTCCATGCCTACCATCCAGCAGCTGGTCCGTAAGGGCCGCGAGGACAAGCTCGCGAAGACCAAGACTGCAGCGCTGAAGGGAAGCCCGCAGCGGCGCGGAGTGTGCACGCGCGTCTACACGACGACCCCGAAGAAGCCGAACTCGGCGCTGCGCAAGGTCGCCCGAGTTCGCCTGACCAGCCAGGTCGAGGTGACGGCATACATCCCGGGTGAGGGCCACAATCTCCAGGAACACTCCATCGTCCTCGTGCGCGGTGGCCGGGTGAAAGACCTTCCGGGCGTCCGCTACAAAATCATTCGCGGCTCGCTGGATACTCAGGGTGTGAAGGGCCGTAAGCAGGCGCGCAGCCGTTACGGCGCGAAGAAGGAGAAAGGCTGATGCCTCGCAAGGGTCCCGCCCCGAAGCGGCCGCTGCACTCCGACCCGGTCTACGGATCGCCGGTGGTCACCCAGCTCGTCAACAAGGTGCTCGTGCGGGGCAAGCGCTCAGTGGCCGAGAAGATCGTGTACCAAGCGTTGGAGGGTTGCCGTGACAAGACCGGCACCGATCCCGTGGTCACGCTCAAGCGCGCGCTGGACAACGTCAAACCTGCCATCGAGGTCAAGAGTCGTCGCGTCGGTGGCGCCACCTACCAGGTTCCGGTCGAAGTGCGCCCGGTGCGCTCCACCACGCTTGCGCTTCGCTGGTTGATCATGTTTTCCCGGCAGCGGCGGGAGAAGACCATGGTGGATCGCCTGATGAATGAACTGCTCGACGCCAGCAACGGCCTCGGGGCGAGTGTGAAACGCCGCGAGGATACCCACAAGATGGCCGAGTCGAATAAGGCCTTCGCGCACTACCGCTGGTGACGAACCGCGGTAGGACCGACACTTTCGAGATAGCTGAGGATGAATTCTCGTGGCACGTGAAGTGCTGACCGACCTCGCCAGGGTCCGCAACATCGGGATCATGGCGCACATCGACGCGGGCAAAACCACCACCACCGAGCGGGTCCTGTTCTACACCGGGATCAACTACAAGATCGGTGAGGTGCACGACGGCGCCGCCACGATGGACTGGATGGAGGAGGAGCAACGGCGCGGGATCACCATCACCTCCGCCGCCACCACGACTTTCTGGAACGACCACCAGATCAACATCATCGACACGCCAGGCCATGTCGACTTCACTGTCGAAGTCGAGCGCTCGTTGCGGGTACTCGATGGAGCGGTCGCCGTCTTCGACGGCAAGGAGGGCGTCGAGCCCCAGTCCGAGACGGTGTGGCGGCAGGCCGACAAGTACGGCGTACCGCGGATCTGCTTGGTCAACAAGATGGACAAGATCGGTGCGGACTTCTATTTCACCGTGCGCACCATCCGGGAGCGCCTCGGTGCCACCCCACTGATCATCCAGCTGCCTATCGGTGCCGAGTCCGACTTCCAAGGTGTTGTCGACCTGGTCGGTATGCGGGCGCTGACCTGGCGCGGGGAAGTCCAGAAGGGCGAGGACTACACCGTCGAGGAGATCCCGGCCAATCTGGTCGAGGCGGCGAACGAGTACCGGGAAAAGCTCCTGGAGGCCGTCGCGGAGGCCGACGACGAGCTCATGGAGCTCTACCTCGGCGGGCAACAGCTCACCACCGAGCAGATCAGAGCCGGCATCCGGAAGCTCACCGTGAGCAGCCAGGTCTATCCGGTGCTGTGTGGCTCGGCGTTCAAGAACAAAGGCGTGCAGCCGATGCTGGACGCGGTGATCGATTACCTGCCTTCGCCGCTGGATGTGCCACCGGTTGCGGGCGTGCTGCCTGACGGGACGCCGGCGACCCGCAAACCCTCGATCGAGGAGCCGTTCTCCGCGCTCGCCTTCAAGATTGCCGCGCACCCGTTCTTCGGCAAGCTGACCTACGTCCGGGTCTACTCCGGACGGATCGCCGCCGGCTCACAGGTGGTCAACTCGACCAAGGAACGCAAGGAGCGCATCGGCAAGCTGTTCCAGATGCACTCCAACAAGGAGAACCCGGTCGACGAGGCTCGAGCCGGTCACATCTACGCGATGATCGGGCTGAAGGAGACCACCACCGGTGACACGCTGTGCGACCCGCAGTCGCCGATCATCCTGGAGTCGATGACCTTCCCCGAGCCGGTCATCCAGGTCGCCATCGAACCCAAGACCAAGAGCGACCAGGAGAAGCTGGGCACAGCCATCCAGAAGCTGGCCGAGGAGGATCCCACCTTCCAGGTCAAACTCGATGACGAGACCGGTCAGACGATCATCGCCGGGATGGGCGAGCTGCACCTCGAAGTTCTGGTGAACCGGATGCGCAGCGACTTCAAGGTCGAAGCGAATATCGGCAAGCCGCAGGTGGCCTATCGCGAGACGATCTGCAAGACAGTGGACAAGTTCGAGTACACCCACCGCAAGCAAACCGGTGGTTCGGGGCAGTTCGCCCGCGTACTCATCCGGCTGGAGCCGCTGCCGAGCACTGACGGCGCGCTGTATGAGTTCGACAACAAGGTCACCGGCGGGCGGATCCCCAAGGAGTACATCCCATCGGTGGATGCCGGTGCACAGGACGCCATGCAGTACGGCGTGCTGGCGGGGTACCCGCTGGTGGGTCTGAAGGTCACCCTGCTGGACGGCGCGTACCACGAGGTGGACTCCTCCGAGATGGCCTTCAAGATCGCCGGATCAATGGCGCTCAAGGAGGCGGCGCGCAAGGCCGGTCCGGTGATCCTGGAACCGATGATGGCCGTCGAGGTGACCACGCCTGAGGATTACATGGGCGACGTCATCGGCGACCTCAACTCCCGGCGAGGTCAGATCCAGCACGTAGAAGAGCGCAGCGGCTCCCGCGTCATCAAGGCGTTGGTGCCGTTGTCGGAAATGTTCGGATACGTCGGTGACTTGCGGTCGCGGACGCAGGGTCGAGCGAACTACACGATGCAGTTCGATTCGTACGCCGAAGTCCCGGCCAACGTGTCCAAGGAGATTATCGCGAAGGCGACGGGCGAGTGATGAAGACGTGATTTTCTCCGGCTGCGGCTGGCCCTACGGCTAGCCACAGCAGCGGGCACCGGGTCCCTGACGGAAGTCCGCGCGAGACCACCTGACAGCATTGCCGCTACATCTCCGACCGCCAATCGGATCCAGCGGATTACCAGAACGAGTCCAGGAGGACGACCAGTGGCGAAGGCGAAGTTCCAGCGGACCAAGCCGCACGTCAACATCGGAACCATCGGTCACATCGACCACGGCAAGACCACGCTGACGGCGGCGATCACCAAGGTATTGCACGACAAATTCCCGGACCTCAACGAGGTGTCGGCGTTCGACTCGATCGATAAGGCCCCCGAAGAGCGGCAGCGGGGTATCACGATCTCGATCGCGCACGTGGAGTATCAGACCGAGAAGCGGCACTACGCCCACGTCGACTGCCCCGGGCACGCGGACTACATCAAGAACATGATCACCGGTGCAGCCCAGATGGACGGCGCCATCCTGGTGGTGGCCGCCACCGACGGTCCCATGCCGCAGACCCGCGAGCATGTGCTGCTGGCCCGCCAGGTCGGCGTTCCCTACATCGTCGTCGCGTTGAACAAGGCCGACATGGTCGACGATGAGGAGATCATGGAGCTCGTCGAGCTCGAGGTCCGTGAGCTGCTGTCCAACCAGGAATACCCCGGTGATGACCTGCCCATCGTGCGGGTATCTGCGCTCAAGGCACTCGAGGGCGACGCCGAGTGGGGCGCCAAGGTCCTCGAGCTGATGGATGCCGTGGATGACAACATCCCGGAGCCGGTGCGAGAGATCGACAAGGCATTCCTGATGCCGATCGAGGACGTCTTCACCATCACCGGTCGCGGCACCGTGGTGACCGGCCGGGTGGAGCGCGGCATCGTCAAGGTGGGCGAGGAAGTCGAGATCATCGGTATCAAGGACAAGTCGCAGAAGACCACGGTCACCGGTGTCGAGATGTTCCGCAAGCTGCTCGATGAGGGCCGGGCCGGCGACAACGTGGGGCTGCTGCTGCGTGGTATCAAGCGCGAGGACGTGGAGCGCGGGCAGGTGGTCATCAGGCCGGGCACCAACACCCCGCACACGCAGTTCGAGGCGCAGGTGTACATCCTGTCCAAGGACGAGGGCGGTCGGCACACGCCGTTCTTCAACAACTACCGCCCGCAGTTCTACTTCCGGACCACCGACGTGACCGGTGTCGTGACGTTGCCCGAGGGCACTGAAATGGTCATGCCGGGCGACAACACCGAGATGTCGGTGGCGCTCATCCAGCCGGTCGCAATGGACGAGAACCTGAAGTTCGCGATCCGCGAGGGTGGTCGCACCGTCGGTGCCGGCCGAGTAACCAAGATCATCAAGTGAGCAGGCCGCCGGCACCTCGCGGTGCCGGCGGGCCTCGTGAGTGGCGTTCGGGTCTATAACGCCGTTTCCCACTCGCGAGACCTCGTATCAACCGGGCGGGACCCCAGTTGATACGATGGCCACAATCCGACACGCCCGACCGCGGGGACCGGTCGCGGGGCGGGATCGGTCCCCGCGGGTAGGTCCTCGACCCGAGGTTCGACCCTAAACCGTTTGACCCTAGACCGGCGGCACGAGAACAAGCGGCACGAGACTGACAGGACGGCAAGCCACCATGGCGGGACAAAAGATCCGCATCCGGCTCAAAGCCTATGACCACGAGGCAATCGATGCTTCTGCGCGCAAGATCGTCGAGACTGTGACGCGCACCGGTGCTCGGGTCGTCGGGCCGGTGCCGCTGCCGACCGAGAAGAACGTGTACTGCGTCATCCGCTCGCCGCACAAGTACAAGGACTCGCGGGAGCACTTTGAGATGCGCACGCACAAGCGCCTGATCGACATCCTCGACCCGACGCCCAAGACAGTGGACGCGCTGATGCGCATCGACCTGCCGGCCAGCGTCGACGTCAACATCCAGTAAGGCCGGGGACCATGACAGCGACTGATCGGACCGTCCGGGGAATTCTGGGTACCAAGCTCGGGATGACTCAGGTTTTCGACGAGAACAACAGGATCGTCCCGGTCACCGTGGTAGCGGCAGGGCCGTGCCTGGTGACCCGGGTCCGCACCCCCGAAAGGGACGGCTATCCCGCGGTACAGCTGGCCTACGGCGCCATTGACCCGCGCAAGGTGACCAAGCCGGTGGCCGGTCACTATGCCGCGGCGGGCATCACGCCGCGGCGCCACCTGGTCGAGCTGCGCACCGCCGACGCGGCGAACTATGAGGTCGGCCAGGAGCTCACCGCCGAGGTATTCGATGCCGGCGCGGTAGTCGACGTGGTCGGCACCAGCAAGGGCAAGGGCACCGCCGGTGTGATGAAGCGGCACGGTTTCGGTGGCCTGGGAGCCAGCCACGGTACCCAGCGAAAGCATCGGTCGCCGGGTTCGATCGGCGGCTGTGCCACCCCGAGCCGGGTGTTCAAGGGAACCCGGATGGCCGGTCGGATGGGTCACGTCCGGGTGACCACCCAGAACCTCACCGTGCACCGCGTCGACGCGGAAGCAGGTCTGTTGTTGATCAAAGGTGCGCTGCCCGGACCCAAGGGCGGTCTGGTGCTGGTCAAGACGGCGGCGAAGGGCGGTGCGCAGCAGTGACGACAGTCGATGTCCGGACTCCCGACGGGACCACCGCGGGAACTGCCGAATTGCCCGACGAGATTTTCGACGTGCCGGCGAACATCCCGCTGATGCACCAGGTGGTGGTCGCTCAACTGGCCGCAGCCCGGCAGGGTACCCACAGCACCAAGACCCGTGGTGACGTCAGCGGTGGCGGCAGCAAGCCTTACCGGCAGAAGGGCACCGGCCGCGCCCGCCAGGGTTCGATCCGCGCTCCCCAGTTCACCGGCGGGGGTATCGTGCACGGCCCCATGCCGCGGGACTACAGCCAGCGAACCCCGAAGAAGATGAAAGCCGCCGCGTTGCGGGGCGCGTTGTCCGACCGGGCGCGTGACGGTCGCATCCATGTGATCTCCGCGTTGGTGTCCGGCGACACGCCATCCACCAAGACCGCTCGGACTGCCCTGGACAACCTCACCAGCCCGGACGCCAAGCTGCTGGTCGTCATCACCCGCGCCGACGAGGTCAGCCGGCTGAGCGTGCGCAACCTCCCGTCGGTGCACATGCTGAGTCCAGATCAGCTCAACACCTACGACGTGCTCACCAGCGACGAGGTGGTCTTCACCGCAGACGCCCTGCAGGCGTTCCTCAGCGAGCCCGCTAGGAAGCTCCGGGGCACCCAGGAGGCGGCCCGATGATCCCCGATCCGCGCGACGTGATCCGCAAGCCGGTCATCTCAGAGAAGAGCTACGGCTTGCTGGAGCAACAGAAATACACCTTCGTGGTGGCGCCACACGCCAACAAGACCGAGATCAAGATTGCCATCGAGAAGATCTTCGGTGTGCAGGTGGTCAGCGTCAACACCCTCAACCGTCCGGGCAAACGCAAGCGCACCAAGTTCGGATACGGCAAGCGCAAGGACACCAAGCGGGCGATCGTGACGCTGTCCCCGGAGAGCAAGCCGATCGAGATCTTCGGCGGACCGGCGGCGTGAGTTGTGGGTGAAGCAACGGTGAGTGAGGACTCCTAGACATGGGCATCCGCAAGTACAAGCCGACGACCGCGGGCCGTCGTGGCGCCAGCGTGTCCGACTTCGCCGAGATCACTCGGGATCACCCGGAGAAATCGCTGGTCCGGCCATTGCACGGCAGGGGTGGCCGGAACGTCCACGGCCATATCACCACCCGGCATCAGGGGGGCGGGCACAAGCGCGCCTATCGTGTGATCGATTTTCGGCGGGCGGACAAGGACGGCGTACCGGCGAAGGTCGCACACATCGAATATGACCCGAACCGCACTGCTCGGATAGCCCTGCTGCATTACGCCGACGGCGAGAAGCGCTACATCATCGCCCCGGACAAGCTTCGTCAAGGGGCCACCGTGGAGAACGGCCCGAAGGCCGACATCAAGCCGGGTAACAACCTGCCACTGCGCAGCATCCCGGTCGGCACCGTGGTGCACGCGATCGAGCTGCGTCCCGGCGGCGGCGCCAAGATCGCCCGATCCGCCGGTGCGCGGGTGCAACTGGTAGCCAAGGACGGCCCTTACGGCCAGCTGCGGATGCCCTCGGGAGAGATCCGCAACGTCGACGTCCGGTGCCGCGCCACGGTCGGCGAGGTCGGCAACTCCGACCACGCCAACATCAACTGGGGCAAGGCCGGCCGGATGCGCTGGAGGGGAAAGCGCCCCACCGTCCGGGGTGTGGTGATGAACCCGGTCGACCATCCGCACGGTGGTGGTGAGGGCAAGACCTCCGGTGGACGCCATCCGGTGAACCCAGCCGGCAAGCCCGAGGGCCGTACCCGGCGCCGCCAGGCCAGCGACAAGCTGATCGTGCGTCGCCGCCGCACCGGCAAGAAGCGCTGAGCAGGAGGGAGGAAGAAATGCCACGCAGCCTGAAGAAGGGCCCGTTCGTCGACGACCACCTGCTCAAGAAGGTGGATGCGCACAACGAGGCCGGCACCAAGCAGGTGATCAGAACCTGGTCGCGCCGTTCCACCATCATTCCGGACATGATCGGCCACACCATTGCGGTGCACGACGGGCGCAAGCACGTTCCGGTGTTCGTCACCGAGTCGATGGTCGGGCACAAGCTCGGCGAGTTTGCGCCGACCCGCACGTTCCGGGGTCACGTCAAGGACGATCGCCGGGCACGGCGTCGCTAACAGCAGATGAACACCGACAGCAACAACGAAGAGGAACAAGCGCATGGACGCCCGTAACCAGGCCGGCGCGACGGCCGCGCAGCAGCCGTCCCGCGCGGTGGCGCGGGCCCGGTACGTCCGCGTGACGCCGATGAAGGCGCGCCGGGTAGTCGATCTCATCCGGGGCCGCAGCGCGCGGGAGGCGCTTGCGGTTCTCGAGTTCGCACCGCAGGCCGCCTCCGGCCCCGTATCGAAGGTGCTGGCCAGCGCAATGGCCAACGCGGAGAACAACCTGGCGTTAGACCCCGACTCCTTGGTCGTGTCCAGCGCATTCGTGGACGAGGGGCCCACCCTCAAGCGTTTCCGTCCCCGTGCGCAGGGTCGGGCCTACCGGATTCGCAAGCGCACCAGCCACATCACGGTGGAGGTCGAGGCGGTGCCTCAACGTCAGGCACCACAGCGCCGGACACCGACTCGGTCCCGCGGGAACAAGGCCACCCAGACAAGGAGTGCCCGCTAGTGGGTCAGAAGATCAACCCGCACGGCTTCCGGCTCGGTATCTCGACCGACTGGAAGTCCCGCTGGTACGCAGACAAGCAGTACGGCGAATACGTCAAGGAAGACGTCGCGATCCGCAAGCTGCTGTCCAAGGGCATGGAGCGGGCGGGCATCGCCAAGGTCGAGATCGAACGGACCCGCGACCGCGTGCGGGTTGACATCCACACCGCGCGCCCGGGCATCGTCATCGGCCGGCGCGGTGCGGAGGCCGACCGGATCCGGGGCGAGCTGGAGAAGTTGTCCGGTAAGCAGGTGCAGCTCAACATTCTCGAGGTCAAAAACCCGGAGGCGGAGGCTCAGCTGGTGGCTCAGGGAGTCGCCGAGCAGCTGTCCAACCGGGTCGCCTTCCGGCGTGCGATGCGCAAGGCCATCCAATCCGCGATGCGCTCGCCGCAGGTCAAGGGGATCCGCGTGCAGTGTTCAGGGCGTCTGGGTGGCGCCGAGATGTCCCGCTCGGAGTTCTACCGCGAGGGTCGCGTTCCGCTGCACACGCTGCGCGCCGACATCGACTACGGGCTGTTCGAAGCCCGCACCACCTTCGGCCGGATCGGCGTGAAGGTCTGGATCTACAAGGGTGACGTGGTCGGTGGCCGGCGGGAGCGCGAGGCCGACACCGCTGCCAACGCCGCCGCTGCCGCGGCCCGAGCACCCCGGCGCGAGCGTCCTGCCCGGCGCCGGTCCGGGGCAGCAGGCACGACCGGATCGTCGACCGACGCGGGCCGCGCCGCGGCCGCGGAGCTGGCCGACGCTGCGCACCCCACGCCGAGTGAGTCGATTCCGAGCTCGGCTGACACTGCTGGGCACGGGGAGGGCTGAGACGTGCTCGTTCCACGCAAGACTAAGCACCGCAAGCAGCACTCGCCGGGCCGCTCGGGGATGGCATCCGGCGGCACGCAGGTCAGCTTCGGCGACTTCGGCATCCAGGCTCTGGAGCCGGCCTACGTGACCAACCGGCAGATTGAATCCGCCCGTATCGCGATCAACCGGCACATCCGCCGCGGCGGCAAGGTCTGGATCACCATCTTCCCGGATCGCCCGCTGACCAAGAAGCCGGCGGAGACCCGGATGGGATCCGGAAAGGGTTCGCCCGAGTACTGGGTGGCCAACGTCAAGCCTGGCCGGATCATGTTCGAGATGACTTACCCGAACGCGTCGGTGGCCCGCGAGGCATTGCGCCGCGCGATGCACAAGCTGCCGATGAAATGCCGGATCGTCAGTCGTGAGGGGGGTGACCGGTAGATGGCAGTCACCACCGCGAGCGAGCTGCGCGAGCTCACCGACGACGAACTGGTTCTGCGGTTGCGCGAGTCCAAAGAGGAGCTGTTCAACCTGCGTTTTCAGATGGCTACCGGACAGATGGATAACAACCGCCGGCTGCGTACGGTCCGGCGAGACATCGCCCGCATCTACACCGTGATGCACGAGCGTGAGCTGGGTCTGTCGGTGTCTCCGGATGCCGTTGCGGGAAGTGAGGGTGCGGCATGAGCGACGGGCAGCGCAACCAGAGAAAAATTCGGGAAGGGTACGTCGTCTCGGACAAGATGGACAAGACGGTTGTGGTGGCGCTCGAGGACCGCAAGAAGCACCCGTTGTACGGCAAGGTGCTGCGGTCCACCACCAAGGTCAAGGCGCATGACGAGGCCAACGTCGCGGGCATCGGTGACCGGGTGCTGTTGATGGAGACCCGCCCGCTGTCGGCGACCAAGCGCTGGCGGCTGGTTCAGATCCTCGAGAAGGCCAAGTGATCAAGGAGTTGACGTGATCCAGCAGGAGTCGCGACTGCGGGTCGCCGACAACACGGGTGCCAAGGAGATCCTGTGCATCCGGGTGCTCGGTGGCAGCTCGCGCCGCTACGCCGGCATCGGGGACATCATCGTGGCGACCGTCAAAGAAGCCATCCCCGGCGCCAACGTCAAGCGCGGTGACGTGGTCAAAGCGGTCATCGTGCGCACCGCCAAGGAGAAGCGCCGCCCGGATGGTTCCTACATCCGGTTCGACGAGAACGCCGCCGTATTGATCAAACCTGACGGTGAGCCGCGCGGCACCCGGATCTTCGGTCCGGTCGGCCGGGAGCTGCGGGACAAGCGGTTCATGAAGATCATCTCGTTGGCCCCGGAGGTGCTGTAGATGAAGGTCCGTAAAGGTGACACCGTGCTGGTGATCGCCGGCAAGGACAAGGGCGCCAAGGGCAAGGTGATCCAGGCCTACCCGGATACCGGGAGGGTGCTCGTCGAGGGTGTCAACCGGATCAAGAAGCACACCCGCATCAGCCGCACCCAGCGCGGTGCGCAAAGCGGTGGGATTGTCACCCAGGAAGCCACCATCGATGTGTCGAATGTGATGGTCATCGACTCCGATGGCAAGCCGGCCAGGGCGGGCTACCGCACCGATGACGAGGGCAGGCGCGTGCGCGTGTCGCGGCGCACCGGCAAGGACATGTGAGATGACAGTGACGACGTCGGCAGAGAAGCAGGCAGTGGCGGTACCCAGGCTCAAGACCCGGTACCGCGAGCAGATCGTCGCCGCCTTGCGTGAGCAGTTCGCCTACTCCAATCCGATGCAGGTGCCTGGAGTAGTCAAGGTCGTGGTGAACATGGGCGTCGGCGAGGCCGCCCGGGATGCCAAGCTGATGGACGGAGCGGTGCGTGACCTGACCGCGATCACCGGCCAGAAGCCGCTGGTGCGGCGGGCCCGCAAGTCCGTCGCGCAGTTCAAGTTGCGCGAAGGCATGCCCATCGGCGCCAAGGTGACGTTGCGCGGTGACCGGATGTGGGAGTTCCTGGACCGGTTGCTGACCATCGCGCTACCCCGTATTCGCGACTTCCGTGGCCTGTCGCCGGCCCAGTTCGACGGTCACGGCAACTACACATTTGGTCTCACCGAGCAGTCGATGTTCCACGAGATCAATCCGGACAACATCGACCGCCAGCGTGGCATGGACATCACCGTGGTCACCTCGGCGACCACCGACGAGGAGGGCCGGGCGCTGCTGCGTCGCCTGGGCTTCCCCTTCAAGGAGAGCTGATGGCGAAGAAGGCGCTGATCATCAAGGCCGCGCGCAAGCCGAAGTTCGCGGTGCGGGCCTACACCCGCTGCCAGCGGTGCGGGCGACCCAAGGCGGTCTACCGGAAGTTCGGGCTGTGCCGGATCTGCGTGCGCCAGATGGCTCACCGGGGTGAGCTGCCCGGGGTGAGCAAGTCGTCATGGTGAGGCGCTGGGCGCATCGAGGGGCGCCTCGGGGCGCAGCCAACAGTCGCCGTAGGCCCGGGAGGGAACCACGGCGGGAAGGGATCACGAGGTCGCCATGACCATGACCGACCCGATCGCAGACATGCTGACCCGTCTGCGCAATGCGAACTCGGCCTACCACGACCGGGTGGTGATGCCGCACTCCAAGATCAAGGCGAATATCGCCGAGATCCTGCAACGTGAGGGCTATATTTCCGGCTTCCACGCCGAGGACGCCCCGGTGGGGAAGTCCCTGGTAGTTGAGCTGAAATTCGGTCCGAACCGGGAGCGCAGCATCGCTGGGCTGCGCCGGGTGTCCAAGCCCGGCTTGCGGGTATACGCCAAGTCGACCTCGTTGCCCAAGGTGCTCGGTGGCCTGGGCGTGGCGATCATCTCCACGTCCGGTGGGCTACTCACCGACCGGCAGGCCGCCAAGAAGGGCGTGGGCGGGGAAGTCCTCGCCTTCGTCTGGTGAGAGGGGAGCAGACGAGATGTCGCGCATCGGGAAACAACCGATCACCGTGCCGGCCGGTGTCGAGGTGGTCATTGATGGGCGCACTGTGACTGCGCAGGGTCCCAAGGGCACCCTGTCGCACGTCGTGCCCGAGCCGATCACCGTGCAGCGGGCCGAGGACGGTACCTTGGTGGTCCAGCGGCCAGACGATGAACGGCGGAGCAAGGCACTGCACGGGTTGTCGCGAACGTTGGTGCACAACTTGGTTCTCGGCGTCAGCCAGGGCTACGAGAAGCGGATGGAGATCCACGGCGTTGGTTACCGGGTGGTGGCCAAGGGTCCGGATCTGGAGTTCTCGCTGGGGTATAGCCATCCGGTGCCGGTGAAGGCGCCTGAGGGCATCAGTTTCACGGTGGACAGCCCGACCCGCTTCTCCGTGGCGGGCATCGACAAGCAGGCGGTCGGCGAGGTCGCAGCCACGATCCGTAAGTTGCGGCGTCCTGACCCTTACAAGGGCAAGGGCGTGCGCTATGCCGGCGAGAAGGTCCGGCGCAAGGTCGGGAAGACAGGTAAGTGATCATGGCTGAGGCAGCAACCGCAGCGTCTAATTTGACGGCTTCGCCGTCGGCGGCCAACTTGACGGCTTCGCCGTCGGCGGCCAACGTGACGGCTTCGCCGTCGGCTAAGCGCCAGCACATTGGCAAAGATGTCTCGACTCGGCGCCGGCTGGCCCGCGCCCGGCGGCATTTCCGCCTGCGCAAGCGGGTCAGTGGTTCGCCGCAGCGCCCGCGCCTGGTGGTCAACCGCTCGTCTCGACACATCGCCGTGCAGCTCGTGGATGACCTGGCCGGGCATACCCTGGCGGCCGCGTCGAGCATCGAGCCGGAGGTCCGCGCCGTGGACGGCGACAAGAAGGCCAGAGCAGTCCGGGTCGGCGAGCTGATCGCCGCCCGGGCCAAGGCGGTCGGGGTGGACCGGGTCGTGTTCGACCGTGGGGGCTACGCCTACCACGGCCGGATCGCGGCGCTGGCCGATGCCGCGCGCGAAGCCGGCCTGGAATTCTGACTGATGAACACCACTGAGCTGATAAACACCAGAGGGCAACACCCGAGTAAGGGAAGGAACGCCTGATGCCTGGACGCATGCGGCGGGAAGGCGGAGGCGGCGAGCGCGGCGAGCGTCGAGACCGCCGCGAGGGCGGCGGCCGTGGTGGGGCGCCCCAGCAGGAGAAGAGCCCCCACCTCGAACGCGTGGTTGCGATCAACCGGGTGGCCAAGGTGGTCAAGGGCGGCCGGCGGTTCAGCTTCACCGCGTTGGTCGTGGTCGGAGACGGCGACGGCATGGTCGGCGTCGGTTACGGCAAGGCCAAAGAGGTGCCCGCGGCGATCCAGAAGGGCGTCGAGGAAGCCAAGAAGAGCTTCTTCCGGGTTCCCCGGATCGGCAGCACGATCCCGCACCCGATCACCGGTGAGGCGGCGGCCGGCGTGGTGTTGCTCCGCCCCGCCTCTCCCGGTACTGGCGTCATCGCGGGTGGCCCGGTCCGCGCCGTGCTGGAGTGCGCCGGCGTCAACGACGTGCTGTCCAAGTCACTGGGCAGTGACAATGCGATCAACATCGTGCACGCCACGGTGGCGGCGCTCAAGGGTCTACAGCGACCTGAAGAGGTCGCCGCGCGTCGCGGCCTGCCGCTGGAAGATGTGGCACCCGCCGGGATGTTGCGGGCCCGTGCCGCGGCAGGGGGTGCGAGATGACTCAGCTGAGGATCACGCAGATTCGAGGCACCATCGGCACTCTGCGCAACCAGCGTGAGACGCTACGCTCGCTGGGGTTGCGCAGGATCCGGCACTCTGTAGTCAAAGCGGATAACTCCCAAGTCCGTGGCATGATCGCCACTGTCCGTCACCTCGTGACGGTAGAGGAGGTTCCGAACGAGGTGACGGCGAAGTGACCATCAAAATCCACCACCTGCGTCCGGCTCCGGGTGCGAAGACCGCCAAGACCCGGGTCGGTCGCGGCGAGGGGTCCAAGGGCAAGAGCGCTGGTCGGGGTACCAAGGGCACCAAAGCCCGCAAGAACGTCCCAGCGACGTTCGAGGGCGGGCAGATGCCGATTCACATGCGGCTGCCCAAGCTCAAGGGTTTCCGCAACCGATTCCGCACCGAGTACCAGGTCGTCAACGTCGGTGACCTGGCGCGGCTGTTCCCGGACGGGGGCGCCGTCGGGCCCGATGAACTGGTCGCTGCGGGCGCGGTCCGTAAGGGCTTGCCGGTGAAGGTGCTCGGCGATGGTGACCTCGCGGGAGTGGTGCTGCGGGTCAGCGCCCACGCCTTTTCCGGTTCCGCCCGCGACAAGATCGCCGCAGCGGGGGGCGGCAGCACCGACCTGTAGCCTACGCTGCTACCGGCGGCCAGCCACACAGACATGATCGCGGTTTGTGTGCGTTGAGCGACATCATGTGTCGTTCAACGCACACAAACCGCGATCAACAAAGCCCGGGATCTTCCTTTTGTGGAGCGAGTTCCAACCAGCGCCCGCGGCGCGTTCACCGGACGACCAAGCTCAGGCCACGGTCGAAGCGCGTTGCGCTCGAGACGCTGACGAGTTCGAACACCTCAACCAAGCCGACGTATCCCGTGCCGCGCAGGGAAACTGTGACATCCCAACGCATAGCAGACACCGCCATCACGACCTCGCCCTTTGCCTGCAGGGACCGATGGCGGTGCCGGCCTGCTGGTTGCCGGGCGCGTGCAGAGCCCGGTTTCCTGCGCTGTTACAGTCGGCCCAGAGTGTGGGGAGAGTCTCCCGCACCGCTCGGTCGCCGTCCCCGGCCGTGCGTCCGCCGGTCCACGATCGACGGCCTCACCACGGCCGCGCCCAGGAGGTAAGAGTTGCTCGGCGCCTTCCGCTCGGCTCTTGCGACGCCGGATCTGCGCCGCAAGATCTTATTCACTCTCGGCATGGTGGTGATCTACCGGATCGGTGCCACGTTGCCCTCGCCCGGGGTCTCGTACGTCAATATCAACCAGTGCCTGGACCGGGTATCTAAGGGCGACAACCAGAATGTCTACTCGCTGATCAATCTGTTCAGCGGTGGAGCATTGCTGAAATTGTCGGTGTTCGCGTTGGGGATCATGCCCTACATCACTGCGAGCATCATCATCCAGTTGCTCACCGTGGTGATCCCTCGCTTTGAAGTACTGAAGAAGGAGGGTCAATCCGGCCAGAACAAGCTGACGCAGTACACCCGATATCTGACCATAGCGCTGGCCATCCTGCAGTCCACCGGCATCATCGCCCTGGCGGTGCGGGGTCAACTGTTCTCCGGCTGCCCGCTACCGCCCATCCCCGACCAGTCGGTGTTCAACCTGGTAGTCATTGTGGTGGTGATGACCGCAGGCACCGGTGTGATCATGTGGTTGGGTGAGTTGATTACCGAACGAGGCATCGGAAACGGGATGTCCCTGCTGATCTTCACGTCGATCGCGGCTCGCATCCCCGCTGAGGGCAAAAATATCCTGGACTCCCAGGGCCCGCTGGTCTTCCTACTGGTCTGCCTGTTCGGTCTGGCGATCATCGCCAGTGTGGTGTTCGTGGAACAGGGTCAGCGACGGATCCCGGTGCAGTACGCCAAACGAATGATCGGCCGCCGGATGTACGGCGGAACATCCACCTACCTGCCGCTGAAGGTGAACCAGGCCGGTGTCATCCCAGTCATCTTCGCCTCGTCGTTGCTGTACCTGCCCGATCTCATCGCGCGGTTGACCAGCTCGTCCAACGGCCGACCGGGATGGTGGCAGACGTTTATCACCCGGTACCTGGTCGACCAGGCCAGCTGGATCCATATCTCGCTGTACTTCTTGATGATTATCTTCTTCACCTACTTCTACGTTGCGATCACGTTCAATCCGGAAGAGCGTGCCGAGGATATGAAGAAGTTCGGCGGGTTCATTCCGGGTATCCGCCCTGGGCGGCCGACCGCCGAGTACCTGAACTTCGTACTCAGCCGCATCACGTTGCCCGGCTCGCTGTATCTGGGCATTGTGGCCGTACTACCCAACCTGTTCCTCGATCTGACCGGTAACGGGCAGAATCAGAACTTCCCCTTCGGCGGCACCGCCGTGCTGATCATGGTGGGAGTGGGGCTGGACACGGTGAAGCAGATCGAAAGCCAGCTGATGCAGCGTAACTATGAAGGGTTCCTGCGCTAGTGCGAATCGTCATCGTCGGTCCGCCGGGAGCGGGCAAGGGAACCCAGGCCGCAGTGCTCAGCAACGAGCTCGGTCTTGTGCACATTTCGACCGGCGATCTGTTCCGGGCCCACGTCGAGGGCGAGACAGAACTGGGCCGCGAGGTCAAGGACTATCTGGATTCCGGCGCGTTGGTCCCCGATGAGGTCACCAACGAGATGGTGTCGCAGCGGCTCACCGAGGACGTCTGCCGGACGGGGTTCTTGCTCGACGGATTTCCCCGCACCGTCGCCCAGGCCAAGGCGCTGGAGGATCTGCTGTGCGGCCGCGACTGTGGAATCGACACGGTGCTGGAGCTCGATGCACCCGAGGACGAGGTGGTCGAGCGGTTGATGGCGCGGGGACGCGATGACGACACCGAAGACGTCATCCGGCACCGCCAGCAGCTCTACCGGAAGGAAACCGCACCGCTTCTGGAGTTCTATGCCGATCGCCTGGTCACCGTGCCGGCGGTCGGTTCGGTGCCGGATGTGACGGCGCGGGCGCTGGACGCCCTGCGAGCCCGGGCGTGACGAGCCGGTGATGACCGGGGGCGGGGTGCGAGCCGTGGTGCGACGGTTGCGAGGACGCGGTGCTATTGAGCTCAAGTCGCCCGGCGAGATCGACGCGATGCGCGCCGCCGGCGCGGTGGTGGCCCGGACCCTGCGGCTGCTTGAAGCCCACGCCAAACCCGGGGCGAGCACCGGTGAACTGGACGAGCTGGCCGAGCAGTCGATCCGGGACGCCGGGGCGGTGCCGTCGTTCAAGGGCTACCACGGGTTCCCCGCATCGATCTGCAGCTCGGTGAATGACCAGGTGGTCCATGGAATCCCCAGCCGCCAGCAGCTACTCGCCGAGGGTGATCTGCTATCGCTGGACTGCGGCGCGATCCTGGGCGGCTGGCACGGTGACGCTGCCGTGACGGTTCCCATCGGGACGGTCTCCGAGGCCGACAGCCGGTTGTCAGCAGCCTGCCGGGCGGCGCTGGAGGCGGGGATCGGCGCGGTGCGCCCCGGTGGCAGGCTGACGGACATCTCGCACGCGGTGGAGTCCGCGGCGCTCGCTGCGGCCGCAGCGCACGGCACGTCATACGGGATCGTGGCCGACTACGGTGGCCACGGCATCGGCACTGCCATGCACATGGACCCGTTCCTACCCAACGTGGGTCGCCCTGGCCGCGGTCCGCGGTTGGTGCCCGGGATGGCGCTGGCGGTCGAGCCGATGCTCACCGCGGGAAGCGAGAAGACCGAGGAACTCGACGACGGCTGGACCGTGGTGACTGTGGACGGGTCCCGCGCCGCGCACTGGGAGCACTCGGTCGCCGTCACCGAGAACGGCCCGCTGGTGCTCACGGTTGAGTGAAAACTCGGGAGTCCTCGACGGCAAGGCGGTGGTGATCACCGGCGCCGGTCGTGGTCTGGGGGCTGCTTTTGCCGTCCACGCCGCCCGAGCGGGGGCCGGGGTGGTGGTCAACGACATCGACGGTGAGCCCGCCGAAGCGGTCGCCGCGCAGATCATCGAGCAAGGCGGCCGAGCGGTCGCCAGCGTGGCGTCAGTCGCCGATCCGGACCAGGCCGGCGGGATCGTGCAGCGATGCCTGACCGCGTTCGGCAGGATCGACGGCCTGGTGAACAACGCCGCAGTCCATCACGTCGCGCTGCCTTGGGAGGAGGATCCCGGCGCGGCTGGCGAGCTGATCGAAGTCAACGTGCTGGGCGTGCTGTACTGCGGGATCGCGGCGGCGCAGGTGATGCGGGCACAGCGTGCCGGATCGATCGTCAACATCTCGTCGGGCGCGTCGTTCGGCCAGCGGGCCCTGGGTACCTACGCGGCATCCAAAGGGGCCGTCGCGTCCCTCACCTACTCCTGGGCGCTGGATCTGGCCGAGGTGGGTGTCCGGGTGAACGGCGTCTGCCCGCTGGCCTGGACCCGGATGGTGGAGCATCATCAAGCCGCCCAGGAGCGCGTCACCCGGCAGCGGACCCCGGACCGGGTGGCTCCATTGATCACGTACCTGCTGTCGGATCGGGCCGAGGGGATCACCGGGCAGCTACTCCGGTTCACCGGGGATCAACTGCACATCGTGCGCCAACCCGCCATCAAGGACCCGGTACTGCAGCGTGCCGACTGGACGACCGACGACGTCGCCGCAGCCTTCGATACCGTCCTCGACGGCCACCTGGAACCATTCGGGCTGGACAAGCAACCACCGCCTCGGTTGCGCCCGCCCGGATCCCCACAATCCACCGACTAGACTCTGGTAACTGAGGAACCCTTCCACGTCCAGCTCACTGCGACCGCGCAGCGCTGCCTTCACCGCTTGCCGCAGAAGGTCGTAGGCGCGTGCCTCGAGTTCATTGCAGGCCCACTCGCCACGGATCCGCACCGTCTGGGCAAGCCGCTGCAGCGGGAATTAGCCGGATACCACGCGGCGCGCCGTGGCACCTATCGCGTCGGATACGAGATCGATGACGGCGCCCGCACGGTGACTGTCGTTCGGGTGGATCATCGGGGCGATGTGTACCGCTCCCGCTGATGGTCCGAGCCGTGGTGTCGGGACAGCAGGGCAACCCGATCATGCTCGTCAGAGTGGCTGCGGCTGCGGCCGAATGTCACCCACTTGGGGTGGATGATCCCGCGATTCACGACGCCGCGGGACCGGTCCGGAAGGATGCCGGCCGGGCGCT
>DASUVX010000102.1:0-8113 GCA_036378735.1 Pseudonocardiaceae bacterium
CCGGCGGCACCGGCCTGGGCCTGGCCATCGTCAAACACGTCGCCGCCAACCACGGCGGCGAAGTCCACCTCTGGAGCAAACCCGGCACCGGCTCCACCTTCACCCTGCGCATCCCCGCCCACCCCGACAACCCCCAACACCTATCCGCGATACCCGAACGCATGGCGCAGTTACGGATGACCGCAGCGCAGTAGTTCCCGTAACAGAGCACGAAAGTCCGGTCGGATAACCGGTGCGGGTGTCGACAGCGAACCCCCGCAGGGCGCACGATCGGCTACACCGTGGACGCAGTAGAGCACTTCATCGGGTTGCTGGCCGGGCGCGGACCTGGGCCTGATCTTGACGTGGGCGCGCTCGCGATCGCCGCCGGCGCGGATCCGGATCTCAACGCCGGTATCTGGTTACGAGAGCTGGATCGTCTGGCGCAGGGTATCGACTCACTCGAGGCACTCATTCACCGCCTCTTCGTAGAAGAACGCTTCGCAGGCAATACTGCGACCTATTACGATCCTCGCAACTCCCTGCTGGATCGGGTGCTGCATCGCAAGCTCGGTATTCCCATCACGTTGTCGATCGTCTGCCTCGAGGTCGGCCGCCGCGCGGGGGTGTCGCTCGAAGGCATCAGCATGCCCGGTCACTTCCTCGTCCGCCCGATGGCCACCAACCACTATCTCGACGCGTTCAATGGAGGCACGGTCCTTGACGTGGCAGGGTGCGAAGCGTTGTTCCGCACCGCCAACCAGGCGGGTCCAGATGTCCCGTTCGGGCGGCATCTGTTGACTCCCGCGCCCAGGAGGGCAATTTTCGCCCGTCTTCTGGAAAACCTGCGAACGGTGTATCGGGATCTCGGACGTCCCGCCGACCTGGAATGGGTATTGCGAATGCGGCTGGCGCTACCCGGAGCGGGAGCTCAAGAACTCATCGAGTTGGGACATTCGCTCGGCCGGCTTGGCCAGTTCCTCGACGGCGCCAAATTCCTGGAGGCGCAGATTTCCAAGTGGCCACAGCATGGCGAACTACTCGAGTATGCCGCTCGTAGCCTGCGCGCCCAGCTCAACTGAGCGCACACGGCGTCGCATGAGGTGCACAAGCACCCCGGTGACCGCATCCATATGACCCTTTGCCCTAAAAGTCAGCGCGGTGCGCTGTGCACACCCGCGGCCCACGCGCGCACGGACCCACGGAAGAGCAACACCAGGACGGCCACGCAGAACGCCGCGGCCGGGATCCCGTAGCCCGGCTGGGCCGACGGTCCGGTGGCATACCAGCACACCCCGAGCAACAGCAACTGAGCGACGATAGCCGGAGTGCGGGCACCGTGGCGGCCCCGCACCAGATTGGCACCGACGACGAGCAAAATCACCCCGAAACCGATCAGCCAGGCCGCGGTGGCGCCAATCGGCACCGGACCAGTGGATCCGCGTACCGCCGCGACGAGCAACCAACCTCCGCTCGCCACCCCGGCCAAGCCCTGCAGCAGCACCAGCAGGCCCGCAACGCGTACCGGACGTGGCGCGTCGGATCCGGCGGTCGTCATGCCGCCTCCGCGGGACCAAGGACGTCGGCGGGTTTCATAGCAGCAGGTTAGCCGCCGATCGCGGTCTTCTTCCGAGCCAGGCCAGTCACTTCCCGCAGCGCGAAGAAGTGGGCCGAAACGTTTCGGTACCTGGGCTCGTTAAGTCCAATAGGGCTGGCTGCCAGGAAGCCCGACGACCATGTCGGTCGCTGGGTTTTACTGGCGGCTCACCGCAGTGATCATACTTCGGTGACCGAGCGAAGCGGGCAGTGGTGATCACGTCCGTGACGCACAGCTACGTCCGAATGGTGCTTGGAATCGGTTCACGTGCGGTTGGTGGCTCGATCACCGGGGTACTCCCGGGTGAATTGACTCACTGTGTCCGTAGATACCTCTTGACATCGCGGATGATTGTGAAATCATTCACAAGCCCAAATGACAGACGACGACGGCGCTGGGACACAGCAGTCCACCAGCGCGATCGACGAGGAGCAAGCACGATGGACTGGCGCCACCGCGCGGCCTGCCGAGACGAGGACCCCGAGCTGTTCTTCCCTGTGGGAACCAGCGGCCCCGCTCTACTGCAGATCACCGAGGCGAAGGCCGTCTGCCGCCGCTGTCCGGTCAATGCTGAGTGCCTCAACTGGGCACTCGCCTCCGGACAAGATGCCGGCGTGTGGGGCGGTATGAGCGAGGACGAGCGGCGCGCCTTGAAGCGGCGCAACGCCCGGACCGGGGCCCGTAACGGCGTCTGATTCGCGTATACAGCACGACCAAGGAGAGGCCTGGCGCCGATTTGGTGCCAGGCCTCTCGGCATTAGACCGCCTCATTCGGCCGATAACGGGCAAAAGCCTCAAAAGGCGCTCGAAACGCCGGCGCGCAAATGTCAACGTCGCAGTGTCAGCGGCAACCTCAGCACCGCCACAGTGCCCCGCGGCCGTCCTCGCTGCAGGTCGAGAGATCCTCGAAGCTCGGAACCGACGAGGGTACGGACGATCTGCAAACCCAGCCGCTCCGCCCGGGCCAGCGAAAAGTCCGCCGGAAGCCCGCGGCCATCGTCGGAAACGGTCACTTCCAGCGATCCGGCGGACCGCTCGGCGCGCAGCACCACCTCACCGCGGCGGCCCGGCTCGAATGCGTGCTCCAAGGCGTTCTGCACGAGCTCGGTGAGCACCATGACCAGCGGCGTGGCGAGCTCGGCGGCCAGGATCCCGAATGCACCCTCCCGCCGCACCACCACACGACTTTCCTGCCCCGAAACCTCGGCGACCATGGCGAGCACCTTGTCCACGACTTCGTCGATGTCCACCCGTTCGTCGAGAGACATCGACAACGTGTCGTGCACCATGGCGATGGAGGCCACCCGGCGCACCGATTCCTGCAGCGCCTGCCGCGCTTCGACATTTGCGGTGCGCCGGGCCTGCAGACGCAGCAGCGCAGCCACTGTCTGCAGGTTGTTCTTCACCCGGTGGTGTATCTCTCGGATGGTGGCGTCCTTGGACAGCAGTGCTCGATCCCGACTGCGCAGCTCGGTCACGTCGCGGACCAGCACCAATGCCCCGGCAGGCGCTGCGCGCGGGCGCAATGGCAGCGCCCGGAACAGCATCGTGGCACCGGCTGCCTCGGCCTCGACCCGGGTGCTCGGGCTGCCCTGGATCGCACCGAGGATGCGCTGCGCAACTTCCGCGCCATCGAACGGGTCAGAGATCAGGGTGCGGGTCAGCGGGGCGAGCCGCTCGCCCCGCAACCCAGCGGCGTGCCCCATCCGGTGATAGGCCGACAGCGCGTTGGGACTCGCATAGATCACGATTCCCTGTGGGTCAACCCGGAGCAGACCATCCCCCGCTCGCGGTCCACCGTGCAGGTCCGGGGTGGTGTCGGCGTCCGGGAAGGTGCCATCGGCCAGCATCTGGCACAGGTCGGCGGCAATCCCCAGGTAGGTGATCTCCAACGGGCTGGGCACCCGGGGAACCGCCAGATTCGCCTCCCGGCCCAGTACCGCGATCGACTGCTCGCCCAGCCGTACCGGTACTACCTCCCGTCGTACCGGAACGCCGAGCAGCCAGGCGGGCTGTTCCTCCCGCAGGATGCTGCCCTGCAGCAACGCTTGGCGCAGCCAGCGACGCTCGGGGTCGTTAGCACGCGTCTCGACCACGTCCTCAGGATGGACGGTGGGACCCGTGGTGGGCCGGACATGGGCCACGCAGAGGAAATCCTCCAGGGGGGCAGCGACATGCAACGGCACCCACATCAGCAGATCAGCGAAGGCCAGATCAGCGAGTAATTGCCACTCGGCAACGATCCGCTGCAGGTGACCCACCGCCACGCCGGGCAATCGGGTGTGCCGAGCGAGTAACTCACTCAGCGTTGACATCGCGGCTCACCGCCCGGCCGCCTTTCCCAGCTGCAGCGACGTTACTCAACCACGGCGATGAGGTCCCCCTGCTGTACGACATCGCCTTCCGAGACCGCTAATTTCGCGACCGTCCCATCCACCTCGGACAAGACAGGGATCTCCATCTTCATCGACTCCAGGATCACCAACGTGTCACCGTCGGACACCGCATCGCCTTCGGCGACCACGATTTTCCACACGTTGGCCACCATTTCGGCTCGGATCTCCTCGGTCATGGATCGCCCTCCTCGACGCTGCGCCCTGCCATCCAACCACGGTGGGCTACCCACTCCTCGGCGCGTCACAGCACACCGTGACACACTCGCACACGACCGCACCGTCATCACTGGAGCATGAGAAGGGTCTGGCAGCCGTGTCCAAGAAGGGTCGCAAGAAGCGCAGCCGCAAGCGCAACGCCGCCAACCACGGTAAGCGTCCGAACACCTGAGGTCACGCTGCGGGCCCGTCGTAACGGACGGCGGGCCCGCAACGCGGCTCACCGCTCGGTGGACAGCCAGGCGTGCGATTCGACGGTGGTGGAAGAAACCTCCACGATGCTGCCGTCTTCGGCTCGCTGGACGGTCACTTCCGCGCTGAGAACGGCTTGCCGCACCATGATCTGACGGATCGACTCGCGCAACCGCTGTTTGAGCGCGTCGGGTGCGTGATCACCGCCGCACTTACGCGCCAGCAACGCCTTGAGGTGCTCCTCGAGGCCGTATTCCTCCAGGCACGGGCCACATTCGTCCAGGTGGCGCTGCAGCAACTCGCGCCGCTCGCGGTTGCACTCGTGATCCAGGAACAACCACAGCTCGGCCAGCACCTGGTGGCAGTCGGTCTCGTGCGGGTTGCCACAGCTCATGACGCGACCTCCGCGTCGCGCAGGAAGCCGCGCTCGCGGGCCACCCCGGTGAGCATGTCACGCAATTGCTTGCGCCCCCGGTGTAGCCGCGACATCACAGTCCCGATTGGGGTGCCCATGATCTCGGCGATCTCCTTGTATGCGAAGCCTTCGACGTCGGCCAGGTAGACAGCCATCCGGAAGTCCTCAGCCAGTTGGCTCAAGGCCTCTTTGACGTCAGAGTCGGGCAGCCTGTCCAACGCGTCCATCTCCGCCGACCGCAGACCCGACGAAGTGTGCTGCGCAGCTTGAGCGAGCTGCCAGTCGGTGATTTCCTCAGAAGGCTGCGCCACCGGCTGACGTTGCCGCTTGCGGTACCCGTTGATGTAGGTGTTGGTGAGAATACGGTACAACCAGGCCCGCAAGTTGGTACCCGCGCGGAACGACTCGAACGCACCGTAGGCCCGCAGGTAGGTCTCCTGCACGAGGTCCTCGGCGTCGGCCGGGTTGCGGGTCATCCGCAGCGCCGCCGCGTAGAGCTGGTCGAGCAACGGCATGGCGTCGCGCTCGAAGCGCGCAGTGCGCTGTTCGGGCGTCTCGTTCTGATCGACGGCTGCCTCTTCAGGGCTCGGCTCGATCTGCTCAGACTCGAGCTGATTGGATCGGGCGGGCTCGGCGCTGTCGGTTGACGTCACTCCGACCACCCCCATGCCCAGGTCTGCATTAGTGGTCGAGGGTACGCGCCAACCGGGGATTAGGCCCAACGACGCATGAAGCGTCTCCCGGTCGGTGAAACGAGTTTGCTGGGCTGTCAATGCCACGGCCCGAGTAACGCCGTGCCCGGCGCACACATTCCGCGGCGTGATCACGGGCGGTGCGCGCAGACCTGGGGCACCGGGCTTCTGGGAGGCGTCAACCAGTGGGGTCCGGTACGGCACGCAACTGGCGCGCCAACCACTCCGCGACCGCGCGTTCCAGCCCTGTGAGGTCCGCCTTGAGAGCGTGGTCCCCCGGAACTAACACGACCTCGCGGCAGGCAACGGGCTCGGGACGGCCGAAGGGATCCCGCTCGCCCTGCACGACGAGCACCGGCACGGTCACCCCATCCAGCTCATCCATCCGGCTTCGGTCCGGGCGCCCCGGGGGGTGCACCGGAAACGCCAGAGACAGCACAGCTATGGCGCCGCCCGCTGCCGCTGTGCGGCAGGCCACCCGGGCCCCGGACGAACGGCCCCCGAAGATCATGGGCAGGCCGGTGAACACGCCCTCCGCCAGGGACTGGCTGACCGCCAGCCACGCCCCGTCCAGCTGCCGAGACGGGGCGGGGGCGCGCCGGCCCGCGACCCGGTAGGGCTGGGTGATCAGTGCCACGTGCACCCCGACCGCGGTCGCCGCCCTGGTGCTGGCTGCGAGATCGGGCGCACTGATCGATCCCCCCGCCCCGTGGCCGAGCAGCAGCACAGCACCGCCCTGCTCAGCACAATGCAGCTCGACATGAGCTGGTCCGTGCGGCGTCGGAATGGTCAGCCCGGTCACCGGATCTGGTCCAGGTTCAGCAGCGCCGGCTGCTCCGGCTCAAGGCGTTCGACGAGCTCAGGGCCGCCGTGGCGGACGTCATTGACGGCCGTGGAGACCGGCCGCAGCTCCAGGTCCTGTACCAGCAGCTCTGATGGCGGGTCGAGCAGTTCCCTGAGCAATCCACGGACATCGTCGGAATCGGGATCCAGCCAGGCCTGCCACGCCTGCGCAGGCAGCACCAGCGGCATCCGGTCGTGGATTTCGCGCAGTGGCCCCACTGCTTCGGTGGTCAGCACCGCGCAGGTCACCAGGGGCGCAGCGGCGGCATCCGGGCCACGCCAGGTGGACCACAAGCCGGCCAGGGCGAGGGCAGAGCCATCCGCCGGGGTGATGAAGAACGGCTGCTTGTGCTCACCCGAACGCTGCCACTCGTACCAGCCATCAGCCGGTAGCAGGCAGCGCCGCCGCGCCACCGCGTCCCGAAACGCCGGCTTGGCGGCCACGCTCTCGGACCGGGCATTGATCAGCCGGGACCCGATCGCCGGATCCTTGGCCCAGTGCGGCACCAGCCCCCAGCGCATCACCCGGATGCTGCGCACCGTGCGGTCCGGGTCGGGAGTTCCTTCAGAGTCGCGGGGATGGCGTGTCACCACCGAGAGCACTGGTTTGGTGGGCGCGACGTTGTAGTCCGCTGCGGGCGCCGCATCGTCGGTGGCGTCGAGGGCGTCGAAGTCGACAGCCAACGTCGCGGGATTCCTCGTCGAGGCGTACCTGCCGCACATAGCCCCATCGTGACATGGCCGGCTGCGCAATGATGGCGCCATGACCACCTCGACCCAGCTGCCGTGGGCCGCGCCGCTGGCGACGGGCCCGGTGCGGGCCACCGTCACCGTGCCGGGATCCAAGTCGATCACCAACCGGGCGCTGTTGCTCACCGCGCTGGCCGGTACCGGCGGCGTTATCCGGCGAGCGCTCCGCAGCCGGGACACCGATCTGATGGCCGGCGCGCTGCGCGCCCTGGGCGTAGCGGTGACCAGCCCTGACAGCCGCAGCGCTGAGCTGCACGTCGCGGCGCATGACGGCCTGCGCGGGCCCGCGGTGGTGGATTGCGGGCTGGCCGGCACCGTCATGCGTTTCGTGCCGCCGCTGGCCGCGTTGGCTGATGGCCCGGTTCGCTTCGACGGCGACGAGCAGGCCCGGCATCGGCCGATGGGCTCGGTGCTGGGCGCCCTGCGGGCATTGGGTTGCCGGGTTGAGGGGGACTCGTTGCCCTTCGTGCTGCACGGCGCCGGCCGGTTGCCGGGTGGTGAGGTGCGCATCGACGCGTCGGGTTCGTCGCAATTCGTCTCCGGGTTGCTGCTGTCTGCGGCGGGCTACGACACCGGCATCTCAGTCCGCCATGACGGGCCGCCGATCCCCTCCCGGCCGCACATCGAGATGACCGTGCAGATGCTGGCCGAGCGGGGCGTCGAGGTCTATTCCGACGGCGCGACCTGGTGGGAGGTGGCGCCTGGCGCCGTTGCCGGCGGTGACTGTGACGTGGAGCCGGACCTGTCGAATGCGACGGTGTTCCTGGCGGCGGCCGCGGTCACCGCTGGGCAGGTCACCGTCCCGGGCTGGCCACCGCGCACCACCCAGGCCGGCGACGCGATCCGCCCGTTGCTCGCGCAGATGGGCTGCACCGTAGAACTGCACGACCATGGGCTGACCGTGTCAGGTCCCGACCGGCTCGATGGGCTCGACGCCGATCTGCACGACGTCGGGGAGCTCACCCCGACCGTCGCGGCGCTCGCAGCGCTGGCTGGTCGGCCCTCAACGCTGCGCGGCATCGCCCACCTGCGC
>DASUVX010000103.1:0-6612 GCA_036378735.1 Pseudonocardiaceae bacterium
CGTGGACAGGTTGTCCAGCGAGCCGGTGGCCAGATTGTCCAGCGCGACGACCTCATGTCCCGCGGCGAGCAGATGTTCGGCCAGGTGCGAGCCGATGAAGCCGGCCCCGCCGGTGATCAGCGCTTTCATCGGGTTCCTCCCACGGAGTTCGCCAGCACTCGGCCGTTGTGACGTGCGCGGCTGCGGACAGCCATCAACCGCTCGTAGAGGTCGTCGATGCGGCGGGTGACGGCCTCGATGCCGTAGTGCTCCCGGATGGCGGGCACGCCTTGACGCGGGCGGCGGCCGCCGGCCATTTCGGCGGCGATCTGGCGGCGCATGCCCTCGTCGTCGCCGGGGACCTGGCGTGCGCGCTCGGTCTCGATGCCCTCCAGCGCCGGGCAGGTCGTGTACAGCGCCGGTATGCCGTTGGCCAGCGCCTCCAGCACCGACAGCCCGAAGGTCTCCTGCTCCGACGACGCGATGAACAGGTCCAGCGACGACAGCATGGCGGCCACGTCGTGGCGTTCCCCGGCGAAGGTCACCAGCTCCGCGACGCCGTGACGGGCCGCCTCGGCCTCCAGGTCGGGTCGGATCTGCCCGTCGCCCACGATCAACAGCCGGTGGGCCTCGTCGAGTAGCGGTGCCGCGGCCCTGATCACCAGGTCGAAGCGCTTGATCGGGTCAAGCCGGCCCAGCACGCCGATGACGTAGGCGTCGCGGGGCAGGTTGAACTCGTCGCGGATCTTGTCCCGGGCGGCGGCGTCGAAGGCGACCCGGTGGAAGTCCAGCCCGTTGGGAATGATCTCGATCTTGCGGTCCGGCACGCCCCATTTGGTCAGCCGGTGCGCCACCGCGTCGGACACCGCGATCGTGGCGTCCGAGCACAGGTCCGTACCCAGGTACAGGGCGCGCACCCCCAGCGTCATCCGCCGCCGCTCCAGATGCGTCTCGCCGATGGAGTGCTCGGTGGTCACCACCACCGGGGTGCCGACCAGCCGGGCCGCGAGCCGGCCGTAGATGCAGGACCGGTACAGGTGGGTGTGCACTACGTCGTAGGCACCGGCTCGAATCAGGCGCGCCAACCGCAGCAATGCGGGCAGCTCGGTGTTGCGGGTCATGCCCAGATCGCGGACCCGCCCGCCGTCCCCGGTGATCATCTCGGCGACCGGACCTGGGTTGTAGAGCGTTACGACGTCGGACTCATGGCGGGTGTGTTGCAGGATCGAGCGCAGCTGCAGCTCCGCTCCTCCCACGCCCAGCCCGGTGATCACGTGAAGAACTTTCACTTTCTTCCTCCCAGAAACTGCCCGGTCGCAGTGCACAGGGTGCGAGCCAAGATCACTGCGTCCATCCACGGTGACCAGTGCTCGATGTAGAAGTTGTCCAAGCGGCTGCGCTGCGCGATGGAGGTGTCTCCGTGCAGCCCGTTCACCTGGGCCCAGCCGGTGAGCCCGGCCCGCATGCGGTGCCGGTCGGCATACCGCGGGACCTGCTGCGCGAAGCGCGCCGCGAAATACGGTCGCTCGGGACGCGGTCCGACCAGGGACATGTCGCCGCCCAGCACGTTGATTAGTTGGGGCAGCTCATCGAGGTGGCTGCTGCGAAGCCATCGACCCAACTGCAATCGGCCCAGCCGCGTGGTGTGCTCCCGGAGCACCACCCAGCGGGTGTCCGAGTCGGCGTGGTCGATCATCGAGCGCAGCTTGAGCAGCTCCATCGTCTTGCCGCCGCGGGTCACCCGGGTCTGGCGGAACAGCGCGGGACCGCCACCGTCCAGCCGAACCGCGATCGCCAGCGCCAGCAGCACGGGGGCCAACGTGACCAGCAGCGCGAATGCCGCGACGACGTCGAAGGCGGCCTTGGCAGCCAGGCCGAGCCGGCTGTGCCCGAGGCGGCGCAGCGGGATCAGCGGTATGTCACCCAGCTCGTCGAGGTAACCGCGGGGCAGCGCGGCGCCGAGCTCGTAGAGCCGCGGCACCACGCAGACGTCCACCGGCAGGCCCTGGCAGGCGCGCAGCAGCGGCACCAGCTCGGCGTCCCGGCCGGTTGGGAAGCACACGATGACGCGCTGGATGCCGTGGCGGGCGACGACGCCGGCCAGCTCCGCCGGCTCGCCGAGCAGCGGCAGCCCGGCCGGCAGCTCCGCCGGCCGGGTGTCGAGGAACCCTCGGGGCGTCAATCCGAACTCCGGGTGGTCGTGCAGCAGCTGCGCGACGCGCACCGCGGTGCCACCGCCGCCGACGACCACCGCGGGTTCATGCCACCACCCGCGCCGGTGGATGATTCGCAACGCGGTGCAGACCCCGACACGCACCGCGACCAGTGCTGCGGCGCACCGCAGCCCCAGCGCCAGGCCGCCGGCGGCACCCACCCATGGCAGCACCGCAAGCAGCGGCAACGCCGCCACCGCCACGGTCCGCGGCAGCTGGTCGGCCACCCGCCGGCAGATCCGCAGCCGGTGCTGCCCATCGGCCACCAGCAACATCAGCACGGCGCTGGCGTACACGCTCACTTCCCATCCCGACGACCGAGTCAGCAGGCCGGCCACGGTGAGGCCGGCGCCGTCCGCCAGCGGCAGGGCCATCGGCAGCAGGGCTGCCGGCGCAGGCCGGTGCAGCCGCCGGCCGAGGCCGGGTGCGAGAAGTGAAAGGGTCACCCGCGGGCTCCCACGGCGGCACGTGGCCTCGGCATGCCGGTGATGAGCGCGCCGGCGACCGTCCGCGCGGCGTAGTCGGAACCGCAGACGAACCGCATGACGGGTCCGAAGGTCGGCGCGACCGCCGGCCCGATGAAGTACAGGTCCGGTGCCGATGATTGGAAGTCCGGTCCGACCTGCGGGCTGCTGGCCAGGGTTCGTACTGCTGCCCGTAGCTGTGCATCCAGGAACGTCAACCGGTCCAGGTCGGCGCGGTACCCGGTGGCGGCCAGTACGTGATCAACGGTGATCTCGCTGTCAGCACCGTCGGCCGCGCGCAGCCCGAGCCGTGCGCCAGTGTCCTCGGCCGCCGCCCACCGCACCGTGTGCCCGAGCAGCGTGCGGATCTTGCCTTCCACCCGCGAGCGCAGCCACGGCGCGCCGGCCGGTCCCAGGGCGGTCCGCGCTCTATGGACCCGCTGGGCGGCCGGCAGCCGGCGGTACAGGTGCGGTTGGTAGGAGTAGAACCAGGTGGACCAGCCGGAGCCGAGGGTGGCCTCGGGCTCGCGCAGCTTGCGCAGCAGCGACCGCTGCGCGGGCAGCGGTTCGCCGTTCCATACCAGCTTCGAGGTGCGGGCGATCACGGTGACGCGCGCGCCCGACTCGTGCAGCAAGGCGGCCGATTCCAGCGCGGACTGTCCGGCTCCGAGGACGGCGACCTCGCGGCCGGCGAACACGGCGAGGTTGTCATGCGCGCTGGGATGCGTGCACAGCTGCGCCGGCAGTTCGGCCAGGGTGGCGGGCAGGTGCGGGAAGTGCTGCACGCCGGTGGCCACCACGACCGTGCGGGCCCGTGCCATGCTGCCGTCGGCCAGGCTCAGTTCAAAAAGCTCGCCAGCCCGGATCACGTCCCTGGTTACGTTGAGGACCATGACTTCTTCCAGGTTCGGTACCTCGGCGCGGCGGAACCAGTCCCCGTAGGCCTGGAACGTCTCCAGTGACACCGGCAACCCGTAGTCGGCGTACTCACGGCCGGTCGATGCGCAGAACGCGCGCAGGGTGCGCCGGCCGGCGGGGTCGGACAGGTTGGACGCGAATCCCTGCGACTTGAGGTACATGCCGGCCGGCATGTTCTCTCGCCACAACTGCATCGGCAGCCCGAATTGGCGAAACGGCACGCCGGCGGCACTCAAGTGCGCGCCGAGCGACAGACCGTAGGGGCCAGCGCCCACAATCGCAACGTCGACCGGATCTTCAATGCCGTTTGTCATGCCGGGGACCTCCGTGCGGGTAGTGAATTAGTGATGGGTCGGCGACTGCCACGCCGGTTCAGCGGACGGGTGATCGCCCGCCACCCCATGCGCAGGCACATCAGCCCGAATGGTGCAAGATCATCGCGGGCGAACCAGGCCAGCTCGTCGGCTCGGCGTAGCGAGGCCACCCAGGACCGCAGATCCAGGCCGAGGCGCCGGTAGGCCAGGGCCGCAATCGGGTCGTAGTTCTCGACCAGGAAGCTGCGGCCAAGGTGGGGCGAGCCGTGGGGAATCTCCCGGCCGGTGAGGTCCAGATGCGCCGCGATCACCACGTCGACGCCCGCGCTGTCGGAGAACAGCCGGAACTGCGCACCCAGCCTGGGGTTGAAGTCGAGCAGCTTGTACGTGCCGGTGCGAGCGTCGAAGCGGTAGTCGAGGTCGACGATGCCCCGAAACCCCACCCGCGCCACCAGCTCGGTGGCCTGCTGGTGCAGCTCCGGGTTGTCCACCCAGCGTCCGAGGCTGGTCAGCCCGGCGTGCGCCGGGTAGGAGCGCTCCTTGCTGCCGACAAATCCGGGCCGGCAGCGCGATTGGGCATCGCAGTAGCCGTGGAAGAAGTAGTCCCACCCTTTGACGTACTCCTGCAGCATCAGCGGTCCGCTGCCGGATTCCTCGCAGGCGCGCCAGGCCTGGGCAAGATCGTCGGGGGTGCGGATGACCGATGTGCTGCGCAGTTTTTTGGCGCTCTTCGACTGCCACGGCGTGGCCAGCTTGGCTACCACCGGGAACCCGCGCTGCTCGGCGAAGCGGGAGGCATCGCCGAGCGTTTCGGGCAGCACGGTCGCCGCGCACGGCACGCCGAGTGCGCAGCACCGCTGGTACAGCGTGTACTTGCCGGCCAGCTGGCGCGGCAGTCCCGCGGGTGGAGCGGAGAACAGAAAATACTGACGCAGGTCGCTACCGTGCTCGGCGAGGAAGATCGCGCCGGCGTCGTCGGTGGGGATGAGCACCGCCCGGCGGCCGATCCGCTCGGCGAGCGTGATCAGCCCGGCGCGCACCCGGTGCACATCGTCGGGGGCCGGCCGCCAGATCCACCGGCCGTGCAGGTAGCGCGAGCGCGCCGCGGGCGCCAGCGGGTCCTCGTGCACGCCGTACACCGGCACGCCCAGGCGTCCCAGGGTGCGGATCGCCCCCAGCCCGCCGTGATGCATCACGTTGTGGTCGAGCTTGAGAATGACCGCGGGGGTGCTGGTATCGAGATCGAGGGGGGAAGTCATCGACGTTCGGCCTCACACCACGCTGCGATGTGCGGCGGCGTCGAACAGGTAGGTGGCGTCGAGCACCCGAGGGCAGTCCTGCACCCAGCTGTAGTCGGTGGCCGGGTGTACCACCTGGATGATCGCCAATTCCCAGCCGGCCCCGCTGGGTACAGCGACGTTGCTCAGTACCCGGCCCTGGGCCGTCTTGATGGCCGGCACCAGCGGGTCGTGGTAAGCGACCTCGGCGCCACGCTCGGCCAGCCCGTCGATCAGCGGCAGCGCCGGGGATTCCCGTACATCACTGACCCCGGCCTTGTAGCTGACGCCGACCACGATCACTTTCGCGCCGTCCAGCGATCGTCCCTCGGTAGCGAGTACCTCGGCGGCCCGCTCGACGACGCGGTCCGGGCGGGCGTGAATGGCCTGCATCGCCTGCTCGATCAGCGGGGTGGGCCGGTTCGCGTCGCGTAGCTGCCACAGCAGGTAGTGCGGGTCGCACGGGATGCAGTGCCCGCCCACGCCCGGTCCGGGGAACGCGGCGAGGAAGCCGTAGGGCTTGGTGCCGGCCGCCAGGGTGACCTCGATCGGGTCCAGCCCCAGCGTGGCGCACACGTCGCTGAACTCGTTGGCCAGGGCCAGGCTGACCGCGCGGAAGATGTTCTCGTACAGCTTGGTCAGCTCGGCCGCCTCCGGAGAGCTCACCAGGTACACCGAGTCGGTCAACGCCCCGATCACCTGAGCGGCCTGCACGCTGCAGTTGGTGGAGACTCCGCCCACCACCCGGGGGGTCTCGCGCTGGACGTGGTCGTGATTGCCAGGGTCGATGCGCTCCGGGCTGAAGGCGACGTAGACGTCGGTGCCCACGGTCAGGCCGCGCTGGCGCAGCGGCTCGACCAGCAGCTGCCGGGTGGTGCCCACGAAACTGGTCGAGGTGAGAATGATCGTCTGTCCCGGGTGAGCGTGTGCCACGACTGTCTGGCACGCACTGGTCAGGGCAACGAGGTCCGGAACGTGGCGCTCGTCCACCGGGGTGGGCACGCAGATGATCACTGCGTCGGCGTCGGCCAGCGCGGCAGCGTCGGTGGTCAGCCGGAAGCTGTCGTCGCTGCGTGCCGCGGTCAGCCGCGCTCGGTCGGGCTCGCTGAGATCGACATCGCCGGACTCGATGGCGCGCAGCCGGTCGTCGCTGATGTCATAACCGGTGATCTGAACCGCACCGCCTAGCAGCGCCAACGCGGTGGGCAGCCCGACGTAGCCGAGGCCCACGATCGCCACCGGTCCCAGCTTGGGGTGCCCGTTGCCGTTGCCGTTACCGTTGCCCGGCCGTGCCTCTGGTGTGGAGAACGGCACTAGGCGTCGCTCGAGAAGGCGTTCACGTCCGTTGATCGCGAGTGAAAGCCGTTGCTGCGCCACTATGTCCCCCGACCTGTGATCCGAGTGCCTCCCGACAGTCGCATCAGGCGGCCGCACGGACCTCCGTCAT
>DASUVX010000104.1:0-6838 GCA_036378735.1 Pseudonocardiaceae bacterium
AGGCGGCCGCCACCAACGGTGCCGGATGGCTGTCCAGCTCAAGCAGGTGGTCCAAGGAGGTGGTGCTCGCGCGTAGTTTCTGGAGCAGCGCGGCCACTACGGACAGTAGCCGGCGGTAGTCGTCGGGGTCGACGAGCGCCACGGGGAACAGCCGGTCCTCGGCGGCTCGCCACCGGGCCCGAGCCCGGCGCAGCGCCTCGGCCCGCCCCGAGTCCAATTCGGTCACCGCTCTCCCGAGATCGTCGTTATCTTTACTATAGTGTACGTCGCGTCTCATATTGCACATCAACGGAAGCCGCGAACCAGATGCCCCGAACCGCCGTGGTCGCCCTGGGCGGTAACGCGATCACCAGGCCCGGCCAGTCAGGCACGCACGCCGAGCAGGCGGCCAACGCCGGCGCGATGGCGGCCACGGTGTGCGCCCTGTGGGATGCCGGCTGGGGCGTGGTTGTGGTGCACGGCAACGGACCGCAGGTTGGCTGCCTGTCCATCCAGCAGGACGCGGCGCGCCAGACGGTGCCGGTGCAGCCACTGTTCTGCCTGGGCGCGATGACCGAGGGTCAGCTCGGCAGCCTGCTCACGCTGGCGCTGCACGATGCCTGCGGTGACCGGCTGCCCGCCGTGGTGAGCGTGGTGACCCACGTCGTGGTGGCAGCTGACGACCCGGCCTTCGCGCACCCCACCAAGCCGATCGGGCCGTTCTTCGACGAGGAGCAGGCGCGGCGGCTGGCCGCTGAGCGGAACTGGACGGTGGCCCCGGACGCCGAGCGCGGTTACCGCCGGATGGTCGCCTCCCCGTGGCCACTGCGGTTCCTCGAGCACGAGGCGATCACCGGGCTGATCGAGCGCGGCGCGTTGGTGGTGGCAGCCGGCGGTGGTGGGGTGCCGGTGATCGAGGACGGTCATGCCTACCGCGGCGTGGACGCCGTGGTGGACAAGGACCTCGCCGCCCAGCGGCTGGCCACCCAGCTGGGCGCCGACGCGCTGGTCATGGTCACCGACGTGGCGCACGTGATGCTCGACTACGGCACCTCGCACGCCCGGCCGGTCACCGTCATGACCGCCGACGAGGCCCAGCACCACCTCGAGGACCATCAGTTCCCGGACGGCAGCATGGGCCCCAAGGTGCGGGCTGCGATCGCCTTCGTCCGGGCCGGCGGCCGGACTGCGGTAATCACGAACTCCGAACGTGCCGCCCACTCGCTCGACCCGGCCGTCGGTGGCGAGGCGGGCGAGGCGGGCGAGGCGGGCCGCGCGATGGGCACCAGGATCGTCGCTACGTCGAACTCGCTGGACGCCGCCTCATGAGTGCAACGCGGGTCCGGCTGTTCCGGGGCGCCTACGTCGACTCGGTGGTGCAGCTGTCCGGCACCCGGGCGATGCGCGCCGTCGACGGCGTCGAGTGGGCCACCGCCGCGATGGCCACCCCGGCGAACCTGGACACGCTGGCCGAGCAGGGCTTCAACCCGCAGGACTGGTCCGGCGGCGGCGCCAACGACCTGGTCATGGCAGTGCGCGCGTCCTGCGAGGAGGTCGCCGAGCAGGCTGAGCAAGCCGGTCGAGCCGCCATCTTCGACAGCCGCGGGCCCAGCGAAGGTGCGGAGGCCGAGCAGCCGCCGCGCACGCTGCGAGAAGCGATGGATCGGGCGCCGGGCAGCAACGTCGCGGTGATCTCGGTGCCCGGCGACTACGCCGCACTGGAGGCGCACCACGCGCTGTCTGCCGGCCTGGATGTGCTGCTTTTCAGCGACAACGTCCCGCTGGCGGCCGAGGTGGAACTCAAGGCGCGTGCGCAACGGCTGGGCCGGCTGGTCATGGGGCCCGGGGCGGGCACCGCGATGCTCGGCGGTACCTGCCTGGGGTTCGCCAACGTCACCGCACCGGGACCGGTGGCGGTGGTCGCCGCCGCCGGCACCGGCGCGCAGGAGGCGATGAGCCTGCTAGACCGCTGGGGGGTCGGTGTGTCGCACGTCATCGGCCTGGGTGGCCGGGATCTGTCGGCGGGCGTGGGCGGCACGATGGCGCGCGCGGCGCTGCACGCACTTGCCCACGACGAGCGCACCGAGGTGGTGCTGCTGGTCTCCAAGCCACCCTCGCCTGAGGTGGCCCGGGCTGTGCTGCCGGCCGCCGGGGACAAGCCGGTCATCGCCGCGTTACTGGGCCTGGCAGCTGACCTGGACGTGCCGGACACCGTCACTCTCACCACCACCCTGGAGACCGGGGTGATCGCCACCTTAGGCGCACTGGGCCTGCATGCCCCCGATCCGGCGAGCGGGTTACGCGAGCGGGTGGCCGGGGCGATCACGGGGCTGCCCGAGCAGCGGCGATTGGTCCGCGGGCTGTTCTCCGGCGGCACGCTGTGCTACGAGTCGCTGTTCATCCTGGCTGGACAACTCGGTCCGGTGTACTCCAACACCCCGCTGGACCCGGATCTGGGGCTGCCCGCACCGGCCGGCAGCCACACCTGCCTCGACCTCGGCGAGGAGGAGTACACCAAGGGCCGGCCGCACCCGATGATCGATCCCGAAGCGCGCATCGAGCTGCTCCGCGAGCAGGGCACCGAACCGGACGTCGCAGTGCTCATCCTGGACGTCGTTCTCGGCTACGGCGCGCACGAGGACCCGGCCGCCGAGCTGGCGCCGGTATGCGCCGAAGTCACCGCGAATGGCGGTCCCCTGGTTGTCGTCTACGTGCTGGGCACCCATGGCGACCCGCAAGGCTTCGACGCGCAGCGGCGGGCGTTCACCGATGCCGGCTGCGTGGTCACCGAGACCGCCGCGCGGGCCTCGCTGGCCGCTGCGGCGATCGCCCGGCGCGACCCCGAGCTGTGCGCGGTGCGGCTGTGACGCTCGCGCTGGTCAACCACTCCACCAAGCCGCGGGGCGGGCTGGTGCACACCCTGGGATTGGCCGAGCAGCTGCTCCGGCTAGGCCACCCGGTGCACCTGGTCACGCTGGGGGACCCCGCGGTGGGGCTGTTCCGCCCGACCTCGGTGCCGCACACCGTGCTGCCCGCGCCGGCCCGAGGTGGCTCGCTTGAGCAGCGGGTGTTCGCCTCGATCGGCGCGCTGACCGCCGGGCTGGCCGAGCTGGCCGGCGGGCTTGACATCCTGCACGCCCAGGACTGCATCGCCGCCCGGGCCGCGGCCCGGGTCCGCGATGCGGGCGCGCCGGTATCGGTGGTGCGCACCGTGCACCACGTCGACGACTTCACCACCCCGGTACTGATCGACTGCCAGCGCAAGGCGATCCTGGAACCGGACCGGGTGCTGGTGGTCAGCGAGCAGTGGCGCCGGATACTGCGCGCCGACTACGGCGTCGAGCCGGTCGTGGTGCCCAACGGCGTGGACCTCGGACGCTTCCCACGGGTGCCGCCGGCTTCGCGCGCCGAGCTGCGGGCCCGGATCGGGATCGCCGACGACAGCGCGTTTTTGTTCCTCGCGGTCGGCGGCGTGGAGCCGCGCAAGGGCAGCGTGTACCTGTTCGAGGCGCTGGGACGGCTGCGGCATGAGCTGGCCACGCCGGTGGTGCTCGCGGTGGTCGGCGGGCATTCCTTCCAGGACTACGCCGCCTACCGGGACGCTGCGCTGGCCGCACTGCCCAGTCTGGGCCTGACGCTTGGGCGTGACGTGGTGCTGCTGGGCACTGTCGACGACGGCGAGCTCGCCGGGTGGTACCAGGCCGCGGACGCGCTGGCCTTCCCATCGGTCAAGGAGGGCTGGGGGCTGGCGGTGATGGAGGCGATGAGCCAGGGCCTGCCGGTCATCGCCACCGACCTGCCGGTGTTTCGCGAGTACCTCACCGACCACGTCGACGCGCTGCTGCCGGCAGTTGCCGACGCCACAAGCCTGGCCGCGGCGATGCGCGAGCTGGCCACCGACCGCGCGCTACGCGACCGGCTGCGGGCCGGCGGCCGGGCCCTGCTGCCGCGGTTCACTTGGGAAGCCAGTGCCCGGCGCCACCTGGAGATCTACGCCGAGGTGCGTTCGGCGCGCCGCCCCTCACCCGCTGCCGCGCCCTGAAAGTGCAATGCATCCATAGGAGCGGTCAGTGATCGTGGTCGTGGCCGGGCGGGCGGGCGGCGAGCACGGCGGCTCGGTCGGCGATGTCGTGAGAGGTGATCATCCCGGCTTCGGCGAGTACTGACTCCAGGGCGGCGAGCCAGCAACCGTAGTAGCTGAAGCACCCCCCGGCCGGGTGCGCGCGCTCCCAGGCGGCGATCTGCGCGATCAGCGCAGCCTGGAACTGCGACCATTCGAACGCGCCTGCGTCGTAGACCGTGACCGCCAGGCCGAACGCCCGGCTTTCCCAGGGCGCAGCGAACACCAGCTCACCATTGCTGCGCGGCGGCGCGGCGGGACCCGCGATCTCGAGCGGTGCACTCGCCGTCATGGCGCCCTCATGGCGCGCTGACCTTCGCCACTCCCACCATGGCGTCGCGGGTGACCAGCCCGGCCAGCTGCTCCTCCGACATGTCCTCGGTGCCGGCCGGCCGCTCCGGCAACACCAACCAGCGCACCTCGGAGGAGGAGTCCCGGACCACGATCTCGGTGTCAGCGGGCAGTTCGACACCCATCTCGGCCAGTACCACCCGCGGCTCGCGCACCATTCGGGCCCGGTAAGCCGGATCCTTGTACCAGCTCGGTGGCAGCCCCAGTACCGGCCACGGGTAGCACGAGCACAGCGTGCACACGACCACGTTGTGCCGCTGCGCAGTGTTTTCTATGACCACGATGTGCTCGCCCTGCGGTCCCTTGAAACCCAGCTCGGCGATGGCGGCAGTGCCGTCGGCGAGCAGCCGCTCGCGGTACTCCGGGTCGGTCCACGCCTTGGCGATCACTTTGGCGCCGTTCATCGGGCCGACCGCCGTCTCGTAAGTCTGGATGAACTTGTCCATCACTGCCGGGTCGACCAGGCCGCGCTCGGTGAGCAGCTGCTCCAGCGCCTCGGTGCGCAGCTCGATCGGCAACCGTTCCGATGAGGTCGTCTCAGTCATGACACCGGCTCCAAGTAGCTTTCGAACAGCTCGTCGGTCACCACGAACGGCTCGGCGTCGGCACCCCACAGCTCGCGGGAATCGAAGCGCACTGTGTAGACATGCTGCGGGTTCTCCCCGAGAAAATGCGCATGGGTATCCGGTAGCAGCGCCGCGGGTTGGACCATCTCAACGACGCCGCGGTGCCCGCGGAGATAGCGAGGCAATCGGGTGTGACCCTGGGGCTTCATATCTTTGGCCCGCACTGCATCGCCCACGGCGAAGCGCGGGGGATTCTCCACAGTTCGCAGCGAGCCGGCGGCGGTCGGCTGGTAATCCGGCTTGCTCGGCTCCGGCACCGGCGGCTCTTCGACCTCCTCGCCGCGCAGCTTGCGGGCCCGGGCTTCGACCGCGCCGGGGGCCAGGATCGCGCTGTCGACGAGCATCAGCTCAGCGGCATGCAGCCAGCGCCCGTAGTAAGTGTCGTCGAAGTATTCGGGGCGCTCCAGGCGTTCGAGTGCGTGCCGGAATGCGTCAAGGTTGCGGCCGGACACCCGACCCATCGACAGCAGGGCCAGCGCGAAGGCCCGGCTCTCCCACTGCTCGGCGAAGACCGGTTCGTCCGCGGTGGGTGTCTTGGCTCGGCCCCAGCCTTCGGTGCCGCCCAGGTCCGCGGTCATCCTCATCAGTGCACCTCCACTGCACCTGCGCTACGGGTGAGTGCGGAGCAGCCGGATCTGCTGCTCCGCACTCACCGGTTCAGACCGTCCAGGTCTGCATGATCAGTGCGTTCTGCCGGCGGGCTGTCAGGACCGAGTCCAGTACGTCGAGCGGGTTGATCGGTTTGACGCCCTCCATCATGTCGATCTCGCGCATGCCGTAGAGCGCCGCGGCAGAGAACCGGCAGGCATAGACATGCCCGCCCTCATCCATGAACGTCTGCAGCTGCTTGTTGTAGCCCAACGCGCCCGGGAAGGGCTCGTCGCCGACCTTCGGGTAGCCACGGGTGGCCGCGGCCATCAGCGAGCCTGGACCGAACAGGACCAGGTGGGTGTCGAACCCCTTACGGTTGATTCGAGTTGCCGTCAGCATGTTGACCAGACCCACCGAGCCCTCGAACGGCACGGTGTGCATGAGGATGTACGCCTTCTCGCCCGGCTCAGCCTGGATGTCCTCGAAGACCTTTTCCTCGTAGTCGACGATGGCGTCACCCTTGCTGACCCTCTCACCCACGATCTGTGCCACCGTGAGACTTCCTTTCATATTTGGGTTGGTTTCCTTCGGCGGATCTCAAGATCACACCGCGGGTTTGCGCGGCCGGGGAGGCGCCGCCCACTGCTGGCGGTGACTGCCCGGCATCGACTGCATGATCCGGCGCCGTACCGGCCACGGCAGCGCCCGGTATGCGGGGACGAACAGCCGCAGCCAGAACAGCTCGTTGAGCCCGCGCGGCGGGCGTGGAGACCGCATCCCGTGCCGCCGCGCGACCTGCTCGTGCGCTGCGATCATCAAGTAATGCTCGGAGTTGCTGCGTACCCACCGGAAAAACGACATCTCAACGCTTCTTCAGTGGCTTCTTGAGAGAATCAAGGCCATTCTGGGCAGCCAGCACGATGGGCTCGTTGAGGGCCCCGATGGCCGGTGAGTAGACGTTTTCCATCGTCGCGAGGTCGTGGAAGGTGAAACCGAATTTGACCGCCATGGCGAGGAAGTCGGCGCGTTCCTTGATGCCTTCCTGGCCGACCATCTGGGCGCCGATCAACCGCAAGCCACCCGGCTCGGCGAGCAGCTTGACCTTGACCGGCTTGACGCCCGGGTAGTACCGGGCCCGCGAGATGCCCTGGGCGACCCCCACCACGTACGG
>DASUVX010000105.1:0-23448 GCA_036378735.1 Pseudonocardiaceae bacterium
CCGCCTGGATCTGTTGCACTGCCCGGATCCGGATAGCTTCCAGAGTCTGGTGATCCAGCTTCCGTCCGTCATTATCACGCACAGCGACATTCAATCACACTCAGCACTCAAAGTCTAACTACTTACGTTCTCCTTGGTAACCGGTGACCAACAGGTGGGGAACACTTGTCTATTCCGGTTCCGGCGGTCTAAGCGCATCTAACGGGCTGCCTGCAAGATTTGTGAGATTATTTCATCAAGTACGGCACCGTCGAACACTACTCAAGGATTTTCAGGTGCTACAGTGTCTCCCGGGCCGTTGGGTGCATTCCCGCTCGGGCGTGGAGGAGTGCGACGGGCGATGGCGAATCCAGCGCGGGCGAGGAAGGTGGGTAGGACACGTATGGCGTCCCGGTCGAGGTCTTTGATCTCTTCAGGGAGGTTCTCCCAAGGCACTAGGTAAGGGGATAATTTACGGAATGGGTCGCGAAAAGGTGCCTGGTGCCAGCCGTTTTGGCGACGTTCTGCCTGCCACCGCTGGTGTTCTAAGACGGCGAGGTATTCTACCTCTGACTGGGTGAACGGCAACGGCGGTGCGTCCCAGTCAATTCTCGGGATCAGCTCGCAGCCAATCACCCGCAGTTTCTCGCCCAAGTCCGCGGCTTGAGCGCGGTTGGATGCCCGTAGGCTCTCCGGGAGCGCCTCCCAGACCGCCAATGCTGGGTCGTTGGGGTTCGCACCGTCCTTTATGCGACGGCGGACGTAGTCGGCGTGAATAGCTTGAGCGAGGCTTTCCTTGCGACCGTTAAGCAGTACTTCGGGACGGCAGACTCGATCGAGCAGGCTAAACCCCTTCACGTTTGTCAGCATGCCCGACATCGACCGGTCAAGTAGGTCCGCTAGGCTGGACCGGCCAGTGGTACACGCGATGACGGGATACTCCTCGGGTAGGAGTCGGCGAATTAGGAGCGTGGCGCGGAAGGTCGCGGCGTCTTCATCTAGGCAGACCAGGGCTCCGGTCGGCTGGTCTGCCTGGTCCGTGTCCGGAGGCAGCAAGGGAGGTCCCTCGGGGTTGGAGGGATCAATAGGGTAGGCCTTCAGCTCGCAGGTGGTGGCCAAGGCTGGGTAGCGGGCGCTTAGTGCCGCGGCTTGGGTGCCGGCGTCCGGGGTGACCAGTGTGATCCGTATCCGAGCTGTTGGCTGTTGACGGTTGAGTCGCCACCGGCGGGCTGCCTCGATAAATAGGGCGATTACGAATCGTCCCGCTCCGAGGATCACCAGGTGAGGTGGACTGCCCTCTTGAGCTATCACTAAGTCAGCGTGAGTGTCAAAAAGCGCAGCTGGCCCGGCATGGTAGACGTTGAAGAATTCACAGACGATCGGTCCAGGGGCGGTGCCGGCAAAAGCCTCTTGAGTCACCAGCTGGCACAGCCGCTCATCGGTGAGTTGGATCAGGCTGTCGATCCGTCTCTGCCTTCGGGTGGAGGACATCATGAGTGCTAGGGCCACTTCGGCGTTAACTACATCTTGCCCGCATACTGCGATTAAATACCGGGCGCGACGCACTTCGGCCTGGGAGAGGGTATTCCACGCTGTAGCGTCCCCGGTTAGAACCGGAATGCCTAACTCGCGGCATTTTTCGACGGCAGCAGCCGGAGGTGTCTGATCAATGACTACGACTCGATCGCCCCGTTGGTGGAATCCTGTAGCGAACCGCAACCCGATCTGTCCTAGCCCACAAATGATCACATGGTGGCGGAAGAAAATACGGATTCTCGCCTGGGTGTACTGCCGAAGGAAAAGCGCACTGATAGTGCGAAACGCGATGTAAGAGACAGTCAGCGGCGCAAGCCAGCGGGCGATTTCCAGGGGTAGCGGAGTAGGTGGCTTGTTAACATCACCGCTCATTAAAAATAGTTGGACGCCGGCGTATAACCGATCGGACATGGAAAGCTGCGGGTTCTGCTCGCCGTATCCGACAACGGCAAGAGCCAGGACGGCGAGCGCAGCGATCCCGGCGACCTGTCCGCGGTAGCGTTGCGAGGCCAGGCGCAAATACCGGACAAGCATGACCCAACCGCGAGAAGGCAAGGGACGATCATGGTGATCACATCCTTGACCTATCGTTACACGCCGCACGTCGCGGTCACCCGTACGTCTGGTTGGCATGGCCTCGTCGGTGAGCCCTGGCATCGCGCAATAGGCGCTCAGCAGCGGCGACGATCTCGGCGGCCTTTCGGGCGCGGGGATGATTGTCACCGAAGACGTGCCGTGCGCGGGCGAGCGTGTCTGCGCTGAGCTGTAGCGCTGCCTCTACCTCCCCTAGAGCGTGGAGAGCGGTGGCCAGCGTGTTCGCGATATCGATGGTGTAGCGGCTCTCATCGCCGACAACTCGCCTTGCTCGGGCCAGCATGTCCTCACCGAGTTGCCGTGCTTCCTCAAACTCGCCGAGGGCGCACAGGTCACTGGCGAGGTTGTTGGCGCAGTCCATGGTCCATAGATGATCTTCACCAAGTACCCGCCGCGCTCGGGCAAGGAAGTTGGCATGCAGCTCTCGCGCTACATCGACCTGACCAAGCGCACGCAGGTCGCGGCCGAGCTCTTTAGCCACGACAATGGTGTAGGGGTGATCATCACCGAGCGCTCGTCGTCGGTAGGTGAAGCTGTCTTCGTGCATCTGTCGGGCCGTGTCGATCTCGCCCAACTCACGTAGGTCTTCGGCAAGGTTGTGGGACGTACGGTGGACATCAAGGTGGTCGTCCCCGAGTACGCGTCGTCTACGAGCAAGGGTATCGGCGTTGAGTTGCCGTGATAGCTCGAAAGAACCCATGTAGTGGAGACAATTCGCGAGATAATGCGCTGCGTGCAGAGTATCGGGATGGTCGTCACCAAGCACCCGCCGGCACCGAGCTAGGGTTTCCTCGCCGAGTTGGCGCGTGCTGTTGTGGGGGCCAAGATCGCTGAGCAGGCGGACGAGGATGCACGCGGCTCGCAAGGTGTGCTGGTTGTCCGGCCCGAGATATTCATTCCATTGCTGGTGTAGGTGTCCGATAAGGTCCCGGGCTGAGTGACTGTCGCCGCGGGCGTGGAGATACCATGCAGCGCGGCAGGCCAAATCCCGAAGGTCCACGCTAGGACTGGTAGCCGGATCGCTGGCGAGTAGGTGGGGCAGGAGCCCGGCCCAGCTTGGCCAGCGCGTCGGGTCTTGGTGATCACCGGGATCTGCGGCAACCAGCAGCGCCTGGGCGTAGGCGCGATACGCAGCGGCGCTTTCGACGCCGAGCTGATCGCGCAGGACGGCTTGGGTAAGTCGGTGCAACTGCAGCCCGCTGTCGAGGCGGCCCAGGCCATAGTTACCGATCCGTCCAAGACTGCGGTGCGCAGCGACCGGACTGATCACCGTAGCGGTTAGCGCTTCAAGTTCCGGTGGTGGGTAGCAGCTCGTGTCCGCGATAGGAAGAATTAACATGTCTGGAGGGATAGGTTCTGGGGCGAGGAACGCGCCGATACGCACCAGTGCGAGCGCGGCCGGGTCGACCTCAGCGAGGCGATCGGTGGAAATCCGGATCGCTGCCGCGAGCGAGAGCGGGTGACTCTTCGGCGGGCTTTGGTCAAGCAGCTCCTCCGCACGGGTGTCCAGCAGCGCCAAGTAGTTTTCAACCGGCATGGCGGTCTCGGCGAGGAACCCGGCTGCCTGGGCTAACGCAAGCGGTAGGTCGCCGACTGCCCGAGCCAGGCCGTCAGCCTCGGCTTCGGCGATACCCGGTCGGGAAACGCGTATTAATTCCACTGAGTGAAGGCGAGGCAGCACGTCGATCTCTACCCGCGCGGCGAGCTCGCTCCAGCTAGGGTTGCGGGAGGTGATCAGTGTGTGTCCGGGTCCGGCGGGAAGCCATTCACGTAGGTCACCTGGTGATTCGGCGTTGTCGAGAACTAACAGCCAACTACCGTGACCCCGGAGGTAAGCACGCAGTGCTCCGACCGCGCTCGCCGTATCGGCACGTGGTGGAGTCAGGCCCAGCTCAATCGCGAGCGCTGCGTACTGCTCGCTGATTAGGCCGATCTCTTCGGCTCTGATCCACCATATGACGTCGTAGGCCCCGGCGTAGCGGTGAGCGTATTCAATCGCCACCTGGGTCTTGCCCACGCCACCGATCCCGTGCAGAGCTTGTACTACGGCCGTTCCTCCGAATCGTAGTCGTGCGCGCAAGTACGTAATCGTGATGTCCCGGCCTACAAATCCAGGGTTACGTGGGCCTACGTTCCATACCGCGGGTAAAATTCCCGGCAGCCGCGGACCCGATCCTCCTCTGCTGGTTAATACTCCCGCGCGTCCGCGTCCTGGAAACTCAGGCTTGCCGTCCGGACGTGCCGGACCCCGCGCCGCCGCTAGTAATCGCCGCACAGCTTCGCCTTCGTCTACATCGAATAGCTCAACAAGCACGAGCGAGCACAGCAAGCGCGGTATCGTGCATGGCTCAATCTGTACCGGCACTAGCCGGTGCCTACCTTCGTCATTCTTTGCCAGCGCCGATGTCCACTCTTCGGTGGTGTAACGGACATCATCGAAGTACGCTGAAGAGAACAGCGCCACCACCCGTTTCGCGGCGTCCAGGGCGCCGCACATCTTGGTAACAAAGTTGTCGCCCGCGGTCCAGTCCCAGGAGTCCAGTTCCACGGTGTAGCCAGCTTCGATCAGGTGCCACGCGACCCACTCCGCCCACGCGTGATCTCGCCCAGCGTGACTGATGAAGAAATCGGTGCTCACAGCGCGCGCCCCGCATAGCTCCGGTCGCCGCCTCACCAAGCCCCCGAACCTGGGTGCTGCGGTAGACTCATGTTACTGATACCGAATGATACCGGTCCAGCCAGATACGCGGGGCGGGCACTACATGCGGAAGTAGCTCAGGCGGCAGGGTGGCCACATGCGGCTAGCGATTGAGTTCTCCACGGATGAACGCTTCGATTGCCCGATAGGCGTCGGCGTCGTCGTACTCTTCCGGCGGCAACTTCATGAGATAGGACGATGCGGAGACGATCGGGCCGCCGATGCCTCTGTCCTTCGCGATCTTCGCTGCGCGAATCGCGTCGATGACCACGCCGGCAGAGTTGGGTGAGTCCCAGACCTCCAGTTTGTACTCCATGTTCAATGGCACGTCGCCGAATGCACGGGCCTCCAGCCGAACGTAAGCCCACTTGCGATCATTCAGCCATGGCACGTAATCGGAAGGACCGATATGGACTGATCCATTGTCCATCTCGTGTGGTACCGCCGAGGTCAACGCCTGTGTCTTAGAGAGCTTCTTCGATCGCAGTCGCTTTCGCTCCAACATGCTCCTGAAATCCATATTGCCGCCGAAGTTGAGCTGATATGTACGCAGCAGTTCTGCCCCGCGTTCCTCGAACAGCTTGGCCAGTGCCCGATGCGTGATGGTTGATCCGACTTGGGACTTGATATCATCACCGATGACCGGCACGCCGGCCTCGGTGAACTTGCGCGCCCACTCCGGATCAGAGGCAATAAATACGGGAAGTGCGTTAACGAACGCAACACCGGCGTCCAGTGCACACTGGGCGTAGAACCGGTCCGCCTGCTCCGAGCCCACCGGCAGGTATGACACGAGCACATCGGCCTGGGACTCGCGCAGCACCTCGACGACATCGACGGGCTTCTCTTCGGACTCGGTGATGACCTCTCGGTAGTATTCACCCAGACCATCCATCGTGGGGCCTCGCTGCACCGTGATGCCCAGCGGTGGTACGTCGCAGATCCTGATGGTGTTGTTCTCGCTGGCTATGATCGCCTCGGCCAGCTCTCGCCCAACCTTTTTAGCGTCGACATCGAACGCGGCGACGAACTGGAGGTCACCGACGTGGTAGTCCCCAAACTTAACGTGCATTAGACCGGGCACCCGTGTTGTGGGGTCGGCGTGACGATAGTAATGCACACCCTGTACCAGGGAGGCTGCGCAGTTGCCGACGCCCACAATGGCAACCCGGATCGCGGAGCCGGCGTCGCGGCCTTCATTCATGGTCCGACCTTTCTCTGTCGTCGTATGATGGTGCTGGGTTCGCCTGCTCGTGGGCGATCAGTTCATTGAGCCAGCGCACCTCGCGCTCGCTGGTCTCCAGACCCATCCGGTGTAGCTCCAGGGTGTAGCGGTCGATATGGTCCCCGGTGCGGGACAACGCGGCGCGCAAGCCCTCGCGACGTTCCTCGACGCGGCGCCGCCGGCCCTCCAGGATGCGCATCCGCACCTCGGCGGGGGTCCGGGAAAAGAAGGCCAGGTGGACCCCGAATCCGGAGTCCTCCCAGGTTTGCGGGCCGGCGTCGGCCAGCAGGGTGGCGAAGCGTTCCTTGCCGTCAGCGGTGAGCCGGTACACCCGGCGTCCGCGATACGACCAGCCCGCGTTCCGGCCGGAGGGTCGCTCCGGTACGGGCACGTCCTCCGCAGCGTCCTCGCTGATAAAGCCTTCGCGCTGCAACCGGCGTAGCGTGGGATACAGCGAGCCGAACGAGCAGGCGCGGAACGTGCCGAGTAGCCCGGTGAGGCGTTTGCGCAGCTCGTAGCCGTGCATGGGGGCGTCATGGAGCACCCCGAGCACCGCTAGTTCCAGCACGCGGCACCTCCGCAGCTCCGGCGGCCCCCTGGTGGGCAACTGAGGACGATGTATAGCTGCACTATATCGCGCCGATACATCATCAAGCAGATGATCAGCGGCGGTACCGCCCGAACGCCCGAGCGATGATCACCCGGCGGGTGCGTACGCTGTGGAGCATGCGGACCCAACGACAGGTCGTGGACTACGCGCTGCAGCGGCGTGCGCTGCTCGCCGAGGTCTACGCCGGCCGGATCGGCCTCGCGGAGGTCTGCGACGCGACCCCGTACCTGCTGCGTGCGGCGAAGTTCCACGGCGAGCCCAGCTCCGTCACCTGTCCCATGTGCCGCAAGGAGCCCCTGACGCTGGTGTCGTGGGTATACGGTGGCGAGCTCAAGCATGCGGCTGGATCCGCCCGGACCGCCGACGAGCTGAACCGGATGGCGACGCTGTACGAGGAGTTCAGCGTGTTCGTCGTCGAGGTGTGCCGCACGTGTAGCTGGAACCATCTCGTGCAGTCGTATGTCCTGGGTACCAGCGGTGTGGGCAGTAGGCGACCGCGCCGGAGGACTGCGGCGGAGTAACCCGCTGCCGGCTTGGTGTACCGCCCTGGCTAGCGTGCCCCTGCACAAAACCTCGCGAGCCGAGTACCGGTCTGGGAGGACCCGTGAGCGACGAGCGACACGACGGCAGACGCGGCCCGGCCCAGCGGGCGGCGCAGCCGTGGGCTCCGGCGCAGGACTGGCCACCCGAGCGTTTCGGCCAAGGTCGGTCACCTCAGGACCGGACGTCTGCTGCGGGTGGGCCGCTGATGTCCCTTGACGGGGAACCCGAGCTGCTCACGCACCCGACACCGCCGATGGGGCCGCCGATAAGGCCGCATGGGCACGGCGCTGGAGACGGCCGCCGGCCGGCAGCCTCAACCGGCTCCGGCGGGAGCGGCTCGGGATGGCCGCCGCACTGGGTCCGTGCAGCCAAGATCGCTTTGGGTGGCCTGCTGGTCTGCATCCTGCTACCGGTGTTGGCGTTCTTCGCCGGTTGGCTGTTTCTGTCCGTGCCCTCGCCGACGACGCTGGCGGCCGAGCGCAAGCAGGTCACCTCGATCATGGCCAGTGATGGGACCACCGAGGTCGGCCGGTATGTCCCTGAGGACGGCAATCGGGTCCCGGTCAGCCTTTCACAAGTTCCCATGCGTGTGCAGAACGCCGTGCTGGCCGCGGAGGACCGCAGCTTCCGGTCCAACCCGGGATTCGACATCACCGGCATCGCCCGGGCCACTTGGCGCCAGCTCACCGGTGGCAGTGGTGGGGGCTCGACGATCACCCAGCAGTACATCAAGGTGGCCACCGGGCACGACGAGTACAGCATCTACCGCAAGTTCCGCGAGATGATCGTCGCGGCAAAGATAACCAAGCAGGAGTCCAAAGACCGGATCTTGGAGGACTACCTCAACACGATCTACTTCGGTCGCGGTGCCTATGGCATCCAAGCCGCCAGTCAAGCCTACTTCCACAAGGACGTGCAGAACCTGACCGTCTCCGAGGCGGCGGTGCTCGCCGCCGTGATCCGATCCCCGTCCCGGCTGGACCCGGCCAAGAACCTGGCGCAGGCGCAGGCCCGATGGAACTTCGTGCTCGACGGCATGGTGGCGCAGGGTTGGCTGTCGCCGGCGGATCGCAGCGTCGGGCTGTATCCGCAGACCGTGCCGCCGAGCGCGGCGCCCGGCCAACCGACCGACGATCGCGCGCACATCATCGACCGGGTGATGGATGAGCTGGAAAAGCAGGGCATCAGTCGTGCTCAGCTGGCCGTCAACGGCGGTAAGATCACCACCACCATCGACCCGCGGGCCCAGCAGCTGGCCCGCGATGCGGTCCAAACCGAACTGCGTGGGCAGCCGTCGAACCTGCACTCGTCGCTGGTCGCCATCGATCCTCGCAGCGGAGCGGTGATCGCCTACTACGGTGGATCGGACGGCAACGGCTTCGATCTGGCCGGTGGTCCGGCGTGGAACCCGGGCTCTTCGTTCAAACCGTTCACCATGCTGGCCGCGCTGCAGCGCGACATCGGCATGAACTCGAAGTACGACGGCAACTCTCCGGTGGTCATCGACGGTCGTTCGTACGCGAACTCGGAGAGCAAGAACTATCCCCAGCTGACCCTGCACGATGCGATGACCAAGTCGGTCAACACCGCGTTTGTGCGGCTGGCCCAGGACGTCGGACCGCAGGCGATCCGGGAGGCCGCGATCCAGGCGGGAATCCCGGACCAGATCAACGGTAAGCGCGCCATGTCCGAGTCGGACACCGCAGCGCCGGGAGTGGGCATCACTCTCGGCCAGTACCCGGTGCACACGATCGATATGGCCGGCGCCTACGCGACCTTCGCCGCAGACGGCATGCGGCATGAGCCGTTCTTCGTCCGCCAGTACAGCAGCTCCCGGGGCACCGTGGAATTCCAGCACGTCGACAAGCCACAACAGGCCTTCGACCAGGTCGACACCGATCGCAACAGCCAGCTGGCGCGCAACGTCACCGCCACGCTGACCGACGTCGCGCGCAGCTCGCAGATCCCGTTGGCCGGTGGCCGGCAGGTGGCCGCCAAGACCGGCACCCAGCAGCGTGGCGAGACCAAGGACAACTCCGCTGCGTGGACCGTCGGCTACACGCCGTCGATCTCCACCGCGGTCTGGGTCGGTGACCCGGCCAATACGGCCATCAAGACCGCCAACGGTGCGGACATCTTCGGCCGCGGGGTTCCGGGACTGATCTGGCAGCGGTTCATGAATTCCTACTTGATGAACACTCCGCTGGAGACCTTCCCGCCATTCACCCTGATCGGCCCGGCGCCGCCGCCTGTCGAGCAGCCGGCGCCGACGCGGGTTAAGCAGCCCCGCGACGTCACGCCGACTGCCACTCCCGAGCCCAACGCCGAGGACGTCACCCCGACTCCCGTTGAGCCGACGGAGAAGCCGACCAGGACGGCCAAGCCGCAACGCAGCTGCTTCCCGTTCTGCGACGGCCCGGCGCCCGGCGATGACAATCCGGCGGCCGGTCAGGACAACCCGGACACAGGAGATGGAGTCCCGGGCCGTCCGCGGCACTTCTGAGCGCATGTTTTTGCAGCATCACCCTCGGGTTATCCCGCCGTGACGGTTCGGGCCAGCGCGCAGGTGGGCATGGCCGCCTCGACCGGTGGCTGTGTTGATCGACGCTCGTTGACGCCGTCGCAGCGGGTGGTGCCCAGCTGGACTGATCCGCTAGCGGCCCGCGCCAGCAGGATGGTCGGCGGGCCGCTGGGGCGCCATGCGGTCATCGGCCGGCATTGGTTTTGGACCCCGCTGCGGGTGGTGCTGCTGTTCGCGACGATCACCCTGGCGTTGGGTTGGCTGGCCAAGGCGCCGTGCGCGCAGACCTACCGCGACAGCGCCGGTGTGCTCCAGGTGGACTGGCGCGACGGACGTCAATACCTGGCGATGTGCTACTCGGACACCATCCCGCTCTACACCGCAGAACGGCTGGACCATCCAGGTCTGGGCGGGTTCCCGTACGCCACTTCGTGGATCGAGCATCGGGGCGAACCCGGTGAGCAGCGGCGGTACATGGAGTACCCGGTACTCACCGGCATGTACCAGTGGGTGTTCGCCAAGCTCGGGCAGGGCTGGGTGGAGCCGGCCCACGGCGGCTGGCTGCCCAGTGCGGCCCCGGCCATCGTGTATTTCAACATCAGCGCGCTGGGCTTGAGTGTTGCCTGGTTGGTGACGGTATCGGCGCTGGTGAAGCTGTCCCCGCGACGACCGTGGGACGCTGCGCTGGCTGCGTTGTCACCGCTGGTGATCGTGCACGCTTTCACCAACTTCGATGCACTGGCCACCGCGCTGGCCACCACCGGATTGCTGGCGTGGGCACGGCGACGTCCAGCACTCGCCGGCGTGCTGCTCGGGCTGGGCGCCGCCACGAAGTTCTACCCGGCGTTACTGCTGGTCCCGATGGTGCTGGTGAGCCTGCGGGGTGCGCGCGCAGGCAGCCGCTGGGACGGGTTGACCGCGGTCGCTGCCGCGGCACTGGCCTGGACGGTGGTCAACCTGCCGATCGCGCTGCTGTTTCCGGCCGGGTGGGCGGAGTTCTTCCGGCTCAACAGCCGGCGCGGAGCCGACCCGGACACGCTGTACACCGCGGTGTCCGCCTTCACCGGCTGGCCCGGTTTCGCCGAGGTGCGCACCCTGAACCTGGTCAGCGCGACGCTGTTCGCGCTGGCCTGCGCGGCGATCGCATGGGTGGCCCTGACGGCGCCACAGCCACCCCGGCTGGCTGCGCTGTGTTTTCTGGTGGTGGCCGCGTTTCTCCTGGTCAACAAGGTGTGGAGTCCGCAGTACTCGTTGTGGCTGGTCCCGCTGGCGGCGCTGGCGATCCCGCGGTGGAAACCGGTACTGGCCTGGATGATCGTCGATGCGCTGGTGTGGGCTCCGCGGATGGCCTACTACCTCGGCACCGCACACAAGGGCCTGCCCATCGAGCCCTTCCTCGGCGCCGTCCTGATCCGTGACACCGCGGTATTGCTGCTGATGGCACTGGTCCTGCGAGATGTCTACTACCCGCCCGGCGATCCGGTCCGCGCCGCGGGCGACGTTGACCCGCACACCGGCATCCAGGCCCTGGTGCACCTCGGCGAGCGGGAGCGAAAGTGCAGCCGCCGGCCGATCGGCGTACGCGACTAGACGGTCTGGTGGTCGCGGTCAGGTGGTAACGAAACGGCCTGGGAGGCGATGAGATCAACGGAGGGTCGTGATCACGCCGCTGGGGGGCTGATGTGGGCAACAGTGAGATCATCACCACCGCAGTGAGGGGCGCCGCCACCACGGCGCTGACTGCCGCGGCGATCGCCGGTGGTGTGGGGATAGCCGAGGCAGCATCGGCACCACAGCCAGCGGCTGCCCCGCCCGGGCCTCAGGTGGTGTCCGCCACGCCGTGCGGGGCCAGCGCCAAAGCCTGTGTGGTGCTCTCGCCCCACCAGGCGTGGCTGACTGATGGGAAGGGGCGGATCACCCACGGTCCGGTGCCCGCGACCGGGGGGACCCCGGCGGATCCCACCCCGACCGGCACCTTCCGGGTGCTGTCTAAGGACGCTCATTTCCGTAGCACCGAGTTCCACAACGCGCCGATGCCGTACTCGGTATTTTTCTACCCGGGAGATGCTTTCCACGCCGACAACGTGCACCAATGGTCACACGGCTGCATCCATTTGACTGCGGACGACGCCAAGGCATTTTTCAACTTTCTCAAGGTGGGTAACCAGGTACAAATCCTGCCCTGAGACGGCCGGTAATTCGCATCCCCGCCGGTTGAGTTGATCAAGTGCAGTGAAGATCCTAACATGGCCTGCCTCTCGCGCCTTCGTCGTGGTGCCCGGACATGAAGCACAGGACGGGCCGTTCCGAGATGAGACTGGCGGAACCACGCTACCGGCCGCTGCGCCGAGGATGTCATTGGTCAGCCCGCTGCAGTTCCTGGATCTGCGGACGGTTCACCATTAACTCAACAGGTCCTCCGGTCCAACGCGGCGACAGCAGGCACTGAACACTCGCGGGACGAGGTCTCGTGCACCTGGCCGTTTCGCCCGGGTGCCGGTATCGATCTGCGCTTGGCGCGCCCAGCTAGGTACGTCTCCGCGGGCCCGAACACTCAGCGTGTCCGCGCCGGCGTGATCGCCGGCCACTACGAATCATGATGCTGGCGCGACGTGGCAACCAAACGCACCCCCGCTCGGAGACAACGCGGCCGCATACCGCCCACGCCATCCCGGCGTGCCGTCGTTTCCGACGGGCGAGAGTCCCGGCCGCGCTGGGGCGGTCACTTCGTCACTGTTCGTGTTCGTTTCACAGGAAACTCCGAGCTTGTGTACAGGCTGCTTACACGTCACTGGTGCATAACTGGCAGCGCGAGAGTTCAACTAGTCCTAAGGAGCATGCAATGCGTGAAGGTTCTATCAGCCAGCACCGGCTGGCTGCCGAAGTTCGCGATGATGTCCGGCATGACCTCGCTGGCGTCCTGCACGACGTGCACCTGTGGGTTCCCGGTGCGGACTACTTCGGTCCGGTCTGGGTCGACGGGGTTGGTTGGGTGGTCCCGGAGAGTTGGGAGCCTCCGCACGCGTGGTGCCCGCCCCCCGGCTGGTACGAGCCTGCCGCGTGGGATCACGACGACTACCGTGAGTGGTGCAACAACCACTACAGCAGCGATCACGACTGGCGCGGCTGGGAAAATTGCGACCACGTCCAGGACCACGACAACTGGCACGGCTGGGTTCCCGGTGCGGACTACTTCGGTCCGGTCTGGGTCGACGGGGTTGGTTGGGTGGTTCCACAGGGTTGGGAACCTCCGCACGGGTGGGGCCCACCCCCGGGCTGGTACCAGCCTGCCGCCTGGGATCACGACGACTACCGTGAGTGGTGTAACAACCACTACAGCAGCGATCACGATTGGCGCGGCTGGGAGAACAGCTACCACTGGGGCGAGCACAACCAGTGGCGCGGCTGGGACCACGATCGGGATCGGGATGACCGTGACCATCGGGCGTGGGGTGACCACGATCGGGATCGGGATGACCGTGACCAGCGTGGCTTGGGTGATCACGATCGTGATGACCATGATCAGTGGCAGGACAACGGCCACGTGCGGCATGAGGCCCGGGACCCGCAGCACCCGAACAGCGACTTCCGGCAAAGTGATCGGGATTTGTCGCACGAGGGCCGGGGCGGCCATGAGGTCCGCGAATTTCGGACCACCCAGCCTCAGGACGGGCAGGGCCCACGAGGCTCGGCGCCGCAACACGAGGCGGAGCGCAGGATCGACAGCCGTATCGGTTACGGCGAGCGCGAACCGAATTACCAGCACCAGTCCCCTACTGAGGGCTTCCAGAGCAGTCCAGCAAACCCTGGCGCGTCCCTCGCGACGACCTTCTCCGCGCCCGCGCCGTCGTTCGCCAATGGCCCGTCGTTGTCCAACGGCACCTCGGTGGGACCGAATGTGGCTTCTGCTGCGAGCGCACCGGCCGTCGCCGCCACCACCACCACCACTGCTGCGGCGTCGGTGGCGCCGGTAAATGCCACCCCGGTAGACCCGAGATCCTCCACGCACGTCGCTTCCCAGCCGCTGAGCCACAGCGTGCAGCAGGCCGCCACGGTGAACACCCCGGCGCACCAGTACGACGGCGACTCCCAATCAGGCTTACCTCGTGGCGTCGACTCGAACCGCGGTGCAAGTTCCAGCCAGGACTCGGGCCACCACTCCGGCGGGTTCGTCGGCGGCACGAACGCCGGCCAGAACGGCCAACAGAACGCGCCCGCCGTTACCACCCACGGTCAGCAGGGTGGCGCTCCTGGCGGCAGCGGGCTGAACAGCGGCCAACACGGCGGCATCACCGGTGGTCATGGCGGCTTCAGCGGCGCTCCGCAGGCCGACACCGGCACCCAGGCCGACACCGGGCGCAGCGCTCCGGCTCAGCCATCACATCCGGCCGCGCCTCAGGCCGACCTGGGCGGCTCCAGTTCGTCCGGCGCCGTCTCGGGTCAGGGCCCTCACCCGGTCGGCACCACGTCCCAGCCGTCGCACCCCGTGGCGCCGACCCCACACGGCACGGCGCCGGGGATGTCGAGTGATTCGCCGTCGAGCGTGCATGCCACCGCGACCCCGCATACCACGCCGACCACCCAGAGCACGGCACCGGGGACGTCGCACGGTGCAGCGTCAAGCGTGCACACCACCCCGACCACGCAGAGCACGGCGCCGGCCACGATGTCCAGCCCCGACCCGGCGGGTGGCGCAGGTTCGTCGTCGTCGCACGGTCTGTCCAGCGGCCTGACCACGCATGACAGCGGCCCGGCCGCCACCCCGGCGACCCACGACACCACGCACCCCGCTGACCACGCGGCGGTACCGCACTGATCCGGGCGTAACGAGGGACGAGGAGGACGGAGCGGTGTCGGTGACGATGCACTCTGCCGAGTTGGGGACAAGCGCCGAGCTGGTCAGTCTGCTCGATCAGGCCAATGGGCTCGCCCGTGCGGTCGGTCGGTCGGACCCGGTTGAGCGGCTGGCCAGGGCTCGCGCGCGGATAGCGGCTCGGCGGATGCGTGTCTTGGTGGTGGGGGCGCCCGGCCAGGGTGCCACCTCCTTGGTCCAGGTACTGGAGCAGGCATCGGCCGATCGGTTGCCGGGGGCGAGCTTCCTGGCCGCTGCCGGACCTGCCGGGTCGAACCAGCCGGTGGTGCCGGAACCGGGATCGGCGGACGTGGTGTTGTTCATCTCCGACGCGGGGCAGGAGTACCGCCCGGTGGAGTTGGACGCGCTGGCCCGGATCCGGGCGCAGGGCATCGCGCTGGCCGGCGTGCTCACCAAGATCGATATCTACCCTAGCTGGGCTGAGGTCCAGCGGGCTAACCGGTCGCGCCTGCAGGCAGCCAACCTGGACTCGCCGACCATCCCGCTGCTGCCGGTGTCCTCGGCGCTATGCGACAGCGGCCGGCAGCGGAGCGATGACTCGCTGTCGGTCGCTTCCGGGGTACCGCAGCTGGTTGAGTTCCTGCGCGACCAGATCGGCACCAGGGTGGATCCGGCACTGCGCGACTGGGTGCTCGGCGAGGTGCGGGCCGTCACAGATCAGCTGAGCAAGATCTGGACCCGTGAGCTGGATATGTTGCAAGGCGCCGGCGACTCACCACAGCAGCGGCAGCAGCGAGCGGTGGCCGAGCTCGACCGGCGCCAGCAATTGTCGGCGCAGTGGCAGCTCGCGTTGAGTGACGGTGTGACCGAGCTGATGGCACAGGTGGACTTCGACCTGCGCGAGCGGCTGCGTGAGGTGATGGAACTCGCCGAGGAGCAGATCACCAAGGCGAACCCGGTGCGGCAGTGGCAAACGTTCGATAAGGCGGTTCGCGGCAAGGTCGAGGACAGCGTGCAGGCGAACTTCCAGCTGGCCGCAAAGCGCTCCCTGGTACTGGCTGCGCAGGTGGCCGCGAAGCTGGCCGGCAATCCGGACGGCTCGTACGCCGGCGTGGCGCTGCCGCAGGGGCGGATGGCCGGCCCTGACGAGGCATTGAGCCGGATCAAGCCGATGGAGCCGCCGAACACCGGCGGTGGATTCGCGCGAGTGGTCAACAGCCTGCGCGGGTCCTACGGCGGCATCCTCATGGTCGGTGTGCTGACCAGCCTTGCGGGCCTGGCGCTGATCAGCATCTGGTCGGTGGCGGCCGGCGTGCTGTTGGGCCTGTTCACCTTCTGGGAGGACCGTAAAAACGGCCACGAGCGCGGCAAGGCCGAGGCCAAGATGGCGGTGTCCAAGATGATGGACAACGTCAACTTCCGGGTAGGCGACGAGCTGCGGGCGCAACTGCGTGCCGTGCACCGAGCGTTGCGCGACCATTTCACCGAGGTCAACGACCAGCGGCTGCGGATCGCCGCGGACGCGGTACGCGCGGCCGTCGACGCCGCCGGGGTGAACGGTGGTCAGCGCGACGCACGGCTGTCACAACTGCAGCACCACCTCGCCGAGCTGCGCCAGCTTCGGATCCGCGCCGCGGCGCCGACCGCTGACCGGCCTCATCCCACGGCTCAGCGCGGGGCCGTGATGCACGTATAGCGCCTCCGACGCTCAGCCATCAGGGCTTGCGACTGCCTCCGAAGACCCGCGGCTGGGCCACAGGTCTTCGAGCAGCCGTCAGGGCGCGTCACTCAACTCGGCTCGGAGCCAGGCGATGTCGTCGGCCTGGGTGGTGGGGTCGGTTTCGAGGATGACGGGGGCGTTGGCGGCTGCGCAGACTGCCACCAGCTGCTCGGGCTCGATGGTGCCCGCTCGCAATGGCGCGTGGCGGTCTCGTGCCGAGCCGAACTCGTCGCGTGAGTTGTTGCAGTGCACCAGGTCGATGCGGCCTGTGATGGCCATGACCCGGTCAACCGCATCGACCAGATTTTCACCGGCCGCGAATGCGTGGCAGGTGTCCAGGCAAAAACCGACATCGTAGTCGCCGATCGCGTCCCACAACCGGGCCAGCGAATCGAACCGCCTAGCCATCGCGTTGTCTCCGCCGGCGGTGTTCTCCACCAGGATCCGAGTGGCGAAACCGCCCTCGCCGGACTGGCGGTCGAACATCTTGCGCCAATTCTCGACGCCCTGCGCGGGATCCTCGTGCTTGGCGAGATGTCCCCCGTGTACCACCAAACCGTGCGCACCGACCGCAGCAGCGGCGGCTGCATGCTGGGTGACGAGCTTGCGGGAGGGAATGCGGATGCGGTTGTTCAACGACGCCACATTGAGCACATACGGTGAGTGAACGTAGACCGACAGATCGGCTTCGAGCAGTTGTGTCGCTTGCGGATGAGGCTTGGGAGCGCGCCAATTCTGCGGATCAGAGAGGAAAAACTGCACTGCCGCAGCGTTGCGCTGCGTAGCCGCGGTCACCGGATCGTAGTCGCTGACGTGGGCACCGATTCGCATATTCGTAGCCTAGAGGTGTCGTCTCGGGCCGTTCGGTGTACCCGTAGCGTACACAGCGAGTGCACAGCGTAACCACGATCTGCTGAAAGTGCTGGTTATCGTCACAGAGAGGCTCTATCGTCGTTACTCTAAAGACACAACGCAGGTACAGAGCGACACGGAGGCACCTATGGGGACACGGGCGAGGGTGACCACGGTTGCCGGGGCAGCAACATTACTGTGCGCTGCTAGCGCATTCGGAGGGGGCTTATCGGCCCTCGCTGCGCCCTCCACCGTTTCCACCCCCCCACCTGTTCTCGCGGCAGCTCCCACACCGATGCTGGTGGGCAGTTGCGGGGACACTGTACGTGGCGATCCTGGACAACGGGTGGGTGTCCGGGTTGCCGATCTATCGGTGGTCGACGTGGGTGACGTGCCCGCAACCGGGTCTCGCACCTACGACGCGACGCCAGCATTGCGCAAGATGATGGGACCGGTCGCCCCGGTGTGCAAGCTCACTGCGCAACCGTTGCCGACCGCCGGTCCGGTCGACAAGATTATTGCACCCGCTGTTGCGCCGCTTCAGGGCGCCCTTGGCCAGGTTCCTGTGTTGGGTCAGCCGGCATCGCCGGTGCCGGCCGCTCCGCCGGCCACGGCGCCTGCCGCGCAGCCACAGCCCGGAGCGGCTCCTGCGCCTCCTGCGCTGACCTCACCGGCCGCCGGGACGTTCTTCGGCCCGACCATGCCGAGCAACTTCCCGTTCATGCTCGGCACCTTCAACAGCGGGTTGCCGCACTTCAACTACGCCGAGCTGCTGACGCTCGGCCGTCCGGGCGCCGGCGGAATCGGGAAGCTGTCGGCCGGGATGTTGACCGCAGACCTGTTTGGTTCCCCGTCGGTGAGCAACGGTAATTCGGGTCTGGGCAAGCAAAGCGCCGCAGCCAACGACGTCGCGGCCGCCGGTCGGGCGTCTGCGTTGCCTGCCACCGGGGTGGAGCGGATTGCCCTGCCGATCCTGGTGGCGGTACTGATGCTGGCCAGCGTGACCGCTGCCCTGCTGCGTAGCTGGGTGCTCGGCCGGCGCTAGAAGCCTTGAGGACTTTCCTCAGCGGCTGATTTCAACAGACCGCCCCGCGATTGTCGTCGCGGGGCGGTCTGTTGCTATCCTGCTGGTCGTCGCTGCGCCGATGTTGCGTGCGCGGCGATGGTTCGATTGCCGGCTCGGCCGGCTCCTCCTGCCACGGACAGTCCGTGGCCGAATAGCCCACAGGAGGTAAGTGTTCTTCATGCGTCGCTACGAGATGATGGTGATCCTCGATCCGCAACTTGATGAGCGCACTGTGGTGCCGTCGCTGGACCAGTTCCTCAGCGTGGTGAAGACCCAGGGCGGCAGGATCGAGAAGGTTGACGTGTGGGGCAAGCGTCGGCTGTCCTATGAGATCAACAAGCACACCGAGGGCATCTACGCCGTGCTGGACATGTCTTGCACTCCCGCCGCGGTAGCGGAGCTCGACCGGCAACTCTCGCTGTCTGAGTCTGTGCTGCGCACGAAGGTGTTGCGGCGGGATACGAGGAAGGGCTGACGTGGCGGGCGAAACCGTTATCACGGTGATCGGAAACTTGACCGCTGACCCGGAGCTGCGGTTCACCCCCTCCGGCGCAGCGGTGGCCAACTTCACGGTGGCCTCCACGCCGCGCACTTTCGATCGCCAAAGCGGCGAATGGAAAGACGGCGAGGCGCTGTTTTTGCGGTGCAATATCTGGCGGCAAGCGGCCGAGAACACCGCGGAGTCGCTCACTCGTGGTATGCGAGTGATCGTCAGCGGGCGGTTGCGCCAGCGCTCTTTCGAAACCCGCGAAGGTGAGAAGCGCACCGTGATGGAGATGGAGGTCGACGAGGTCGGTCCTTCATTGCGCTACGCCACCGCGAAGGTCAACAGAGCTACCCGGCAAGGCAGCGCGTCCAGCAGCGGCGGCTATGGCTCCTCCGGCGGGACTGCCGATGATCCGTGGAGTTCGGCACCTCAGGCAGCTGCGCCGGCTGGATCCGGAAACGGCGCCGGTGGTTACGACGACGAGCCACCGTTTTAAACCACGCGCCTTCATCGCTAGCTTTGTAGTAGATCACCTCGTAGCCACCCAGGAGCAGCACAGTTATGCCTAAGCCGCCGGTACGCAAGCCGAAGAAGAAGATTTGCGTCTTCTGCAAGGACAAGGGTTCACCCATCGACTACAAGGACACCGGACTGCTGCGCAAATACATCTCCGACCGCGGCAAGATCCGGGCTCGCCGGGTCACCGGTAACTGCAGCCAGCATCAGCGAGACGTCGCGATCGCGGTGAAGAACGCCCGCGAGGTCGCGCTGCTGCCTTACACCTCGACCGCACGCTGATCACGAGGAGGCGACCACGTGAAGATCATTCTCACGGCTGACGTCCCCCAACTCGGCGGACCCGGCGATCTGGTGCAGGTCAAGGACGGCTACGCCCGCAACTATCTGCTGCCCCGGCGGTTGGCCATCGTGGCTACCAAGGGCGCGGAGAAGCAAGTGGCCACCATCCGTCGGGCCCAGCAGGCGCGGCAGATCCGGGACCTCGACCACGCGCGGGAAGTCGCCGGCTCGCTGTCGAGTCTGGGCACCGTGTCAGTGACAGCGAAGGCCGCCAGGTCCGGCGGCAAGCTCTTCGGCTCGGTCACCGCGGCCGATGTGGTGGATGCGGTTCGTTCCGCCGGTGGTCCCCTGCTGGACAAGCGGGCCGTCGACCTCGGTGACCACATCAAGTCGACCGGCACCTACCAGGTCACCGTCCGGCTGCACCCGGAAGTCTCGGTCACCGTGCCCTTCGAGGTCTCAACCGCAGGCTGAGCGGGCTATCGCACCTCCCCGCCTGGGCGGCCGGCTGCCACCAGGTGGGGAGGTGCTCGCCCCTGCTCGATGCGCGGTGCCAGACGGCGGCGGTGCCGACACGCCAGAACAATGCGCTCGATACGGACACGCCGTGCGGTGCCGAAAAAACCTTGTCCACAGCCATACGCAGGTAGCTGACCAGCGTGGATGAAACGATCTCGGCTAGGTCTACCCAGGCTGTCCCCAAGCCGCTAGGCCCGCATCGGCAGGTGTGGACATCTGATCCGGACGCCTTCCCCAGGCTGTCCCCAGGCGCGCCTGCCCGTGCTTGCTCAACGCAGCAGACCGCCCCTAACCTCGCCCGACGCACTGACCGAACGGGATTTGCGTGCCTACCTGGCCGACACTGTCGGTGTTACCGGGTAGAACAACCGTTCGATGGGTGTTGGGCGTCGGGGGAAGGGGAGGGACCCAGGGGTGGCGCTGGTTGACGACCGTGGTGTTCGGTTCGACCGCGGCGAACAGGCAGGCGGGCAGGCCTTCGATCGGCAGCCGCCGCAGGACATCACGGCGGAGCAATCCGTACTCGGTGGGATGCTGCTGTCCAAGGACGCCATCGCCAACGTAGTCGAGGTGATGCGGTCCGGCGATTTCTACCGGCCCGCTCATCAGGCTGTGTTCGACTGCATTCTCGACCTGTACGGGCGCGGTGAGCCGGCTGATCCGGTCACCGTCTCCGCCGAGCTGGAACGCCGTGGCGAGCTGCTGCGCGTTGGGGGAGCGCCGTACCTGCACACCCTGATCTCGACCGTGCCGACTGCGGCCAACGCCGGTTACTACGCCGAGATCGTCGCGGGCAAGGCGGTGCTGCGGCGTCTCGTGGAGGCCGGCACTCGGATCGTGCAGCTGGGCTATCACGGGGCCGACGGCGCTGACGTGGACGAGGTGGTGGACCGCGCGCAGGCCGCCGTCTATGAGGTCACCGAACGGCGAATGAGCGAGGATTACGTCGCGCTGGAGGAATTGCTCCAGCCCACTATGGACGAGATCGACGCGATCGCGTCCCGAGGTGGGGCATCCGCCGGCGTGCCGACCGGTTTCGCCGACCTCGACGCGGTGACCAACGGGTTGCACCCGGGCCAGATGGTGATCATCGCGGCCCGGCCCGGCATTGGTAAGTCCACCCTCGGGTTGGATCTCGCGCGTTCTTGCTCGGTCACGCACGGCATGACCAGTGTGATCTTTTCGTTGGAGATGAGTCGCACCGAGATCGTCATGCGGCTGCTCTCGGCCGAGGCGAAGATCCGGCTGGCCGATATGCGGTCCGGCCGGATGAGCGACGATGATTGGACCCGGCTGGCTCGGCGGATGGGCGAGATCAGCGAGGCTCCGCTGTTCATCGACGACTCGCCGAACATGACCATGATGGAAATCCGCGCCAAGGCGCGGCGGCTCAAGCAGCGCCACGACCTGCGCCTCATCGTCGTGGACTACATGCAGCTGATGACCTCGGGCAAGAAGGTCGAGTCCCGCCAGCAGGAGGTCAGCGAGTTCTCCCGGCACCTCAAGCTGCTGGCCAAGGAACTCGAAGTCCCCGTGGTCACCATCTCCCAGCTCAACCGCGGTCCAGAACAGCGCACCGACAAGAAGCCGATGCTGGCTGACCTGCGCGAATCGGGGAGCCTTGAGCAGGATGCGGATATGGTGATGTTGATACACCGGCCGGATGCGTGGGAGCGAGACGATCCACGGGCCGGTGAGGCGGACCTGATCCTGGCCAAGCACCGCAACGGGCCGACCGCCACCGTCACCGTCGCCCACCAGCTGCACTACAGCCGTTTCTACGACATGGCCCGGGATTGACTCCAACCCGCCAGCCGGCGGCTCAGCCGGGCTCGCCGCGGCGTTTGCGATGGATCACCCAAGCCAAGTCCACCAGCGCCACCGCGGCGAGCACCGCCAGCGCCACGCCCAGAGCCGTCACGCCCGCTATGATCAGCAACACCGCGCCGCCGGTACTGAACACCAGGCCGAAACCGGCCAGCACGGCGCGCAGGGTCAGTGCGCTGTAGGTCGGGGCGGCGCCACCGAATCCCGCCGTCGGGTCGTGATAGTCGGGCAGCCCGCGTTCGTAATCTTCCCGGGTCCTCCTGGGGCGCCGGTTATCCTGTTGGGACACACCAACCTCCGGGATAGCGGTTGCACCGATGTTCGACCACAGAGCTGTTGTGGCGCCGATGGACCGCGCCCATGTCGAACTCGGCGACACGAAGGCAGCCGGCCGGTCGCCCGCTTCGCGGCTTCGGTTGGGGTACCTCCGGTCGGTCGCTGCAAAACAAATTCGTGTTGAGCGCAGCAGCCGACCTGGGTGGACCCCCCGGATCCGGTACCGGATTCGCGAGTCGTCGGGCAGCCGGATACCCTCCTCCGCGATGAATCCACGAGCACAGGTCATCCATCTCGGCGAGCTATCGGTTCGGTTGCGGCAGGCGGCCCGGCACCTGTTCGAAACCGTGCTGGCCCCGCTGGGTCTGTTCTGGTTGATGCTGACCCTGACTAACCTGACCGGCGGCCTGGTTGCGGCCTTGAGTTGGGCACTCGGCGTGCTGCTGTGCCGGGTGGTGACCCGCTCACCGATCCCTGCCGTGCTGTGGCTGACCACCGGGCTGCTCGTGATCCGCACCGCCATCGGGTACGCCACCGGGAGCGTGTTCCTGTACTTCCTGCAGCCCACCCTGCAGAACTTCGTGATCGCGTTCGTGCTGCTGGCCACCGTAGGGCTGCGCCGGCCGCTGATCGCCCGGTTGGCCGACGACTTCTGCGCTTTCCCGGTGGCCCTTACCAGCAATGTCCGGGTGCAGCGGTTCTTCCGCCGGGTGTCGCTGCTGTGGGCGCTGGTGTTCCTGACCAACGGTGCGGCGACGCTGTGGGTGCTGGCGCGCGCCACGCTCGGCAACTTCCTCATGGTCACCACCGCTGGGTCGTTCAGCCTGGTAGCAGCCGCGGCAGCGGTGTCGCTGCTGTGGTTTCGCCGCGAGCTGCGCGGTGAGGGCATCCGCCTGCGCTTCGGCCCAGCGGTTGCTGTCTGACCCCGCAACCCTGGGAACCGCAGTCTGGATGCAGAACGCTGTTTTGGGTGCCCCTGAAACAGCAGTCTGCATGGATAGTGTCCGCTAGTGTACTAGCCTTGCTGCATGATGACGTCGGACAGCGGCATTACCCGTACCGCAGCGACTTACGAGCGGGTGTCGCGGGTTGCTGATGATGTGGCTGATCGGCGGGAGCGGGAGCGCTCGGTGGAGCAGCAGCGGGTAGCGAATGAGCAGGCGTGTTCCCGTTATGGGTGGACGATTACTGAGCGGTATGCCGATCCGGGTCGTTCGGCGTCGAGGTTTGCCACTCGGGTGCGGGAGAATTGGCGGCTTGTGTTGGAGGCGGTGAAGGGTCGCCGGTTTGATGTGTTGGTGGTGTGGGAGACCTCGCGGGCCTCTCGGGATCCGGAGGAGTGGATACCTCTGTTGGCGGAGTGTCGCCGTCATGGGGTGAAGAT
>DASUVX010000106.1:0-11413 GCA_036378735.1 Pseudonocardiaceae bacterium
GCCAAGGACGAGGCCCCGCAGGAACCCGGCTTATTCGACCGGCTGATCGGTGGCTTCGTTGATGGGATCGAACAGCTCGCCTCCGCGACGTGGAAGTGGGTTTCCGAGCACGCCGATGTGATCGCCCGCTTCGGTGACGTCCTGAGCAAGATCAGTACCACGCTCGCCGTGCTGGCCATCGCCACCGCGCCCTTCGAGCCGGTTGGCGCGATCTTCGCGGGCGTTGCCGCGGGCACGAGCTTGATGGCGCTGGGGGCGCACGGGTTGGCGAAGGCAGCAGGTGCCCACGTCGGCTGGGGCTCGATGGTCGGCGATGCGCTCGGAGCCCTGCCGTTCGTCGGGGGAATGGCCCGCGGCGCCAAGGTCGCGACGAGCGCCGAGAAGGCGCTGGGCGCCGCGTCTGAAGAGGTGATCGGTTACGGTTGCGCCCGCGCGGTGGCGATCGGTGGCAAGGTCGTGAAGACCTCGGCCGAGGGTGCCGAGCACGCTTATACGGTGATCAGGGCCGATGGCGTGGTCGGGCGGCTGGACACCAGCATCGAGGCCGCCTACCACAGCTTCCGGGAAGGCCAGACCATGGGAACCAAGGGGCTGAACATGGTCGCCGAAAAGCTGACCCATCACGGGATCGTCGACCCGCTGTCGGTGGGTGGCCGGGCGCTCGATGCCGGCATCAAGGGCGGCAAACTGGTCGCCGGAGAGGTCTATCACCACCTCACCGGGCCGGACGGCGCGCCACCTTCGGCGTCGCAGACTTTCAGCTCGCGGCTAGCGGCTCGAGGTGTGGCGTGACCGGGTTCACCATCGAGCTGCCAGGGGGTTTCGTCGAGCTTCCCGGTACCGCCACGACCGCTGACGTGCAACGCGAACTGGAGGAACTGTTCGCCCTGCCCGCCGGCGACACCAGCGTCGTGAAGGTCGCCGGTGCGCTGACCGTGCTGGGACTCATCGCCGCGGACAGCGGCGCCGAGCACACCTCGATCGGGTTGTTCCGCTCCCCCGACGATCCGCAGCGCCCGGTCGCCGTGGTGCTCACAGCGAGCCGGATGGCCTCAGACCACGACGATCCGATGACCGTGATCGTCGGGCTACGCGAAATCTACGCCGCGGATCCGGACACCGACGTCGAGGTGCTGCAGCTCCCCGCCGGGCGAGCCTTGGCCACGATCCGCGAGGAACCCGCGATGATCCAGGTCGAGGGTGCTGACCCGCTGCCGGTATTGCAGCGGCAGCTACTCGCCTGGATCCCGGATCCGGCCGGTTCCGCGGTGGCCGTGGTCGGCGTCGCGTCGAACTCCTGGCCGGACTGGGCGCACGTGTGCGACCTCGCGCTGGACGTCTTCGAATCGGTCAGCTGGGACAACGCGGCGGCCAGGGAAGAAAGCTCGGCGGAAGATCACACTCCGACCAGTCGCTGACTCTCCGCAGCATCGAGGTGAAACGACACCCTGGATCCATCCGGCCAGAGCAGTGTCCCTGCGTCGCGATCCTGTTGCGGGCGATTCGGGCCGATCGCTGACCACATCACGCTGGAGGATCCGGGTTTCACGGCGGCGAGGCCCGATGCCGAGACCACCAGCCAGAAGCTTTCGCCGCGGACGGTTTCGGCGAACTGGACCGCGGACGAGCCTTCGGGGCCCCGGACCCGCCCGCGGTAGGTTGCGATCGATGGGCCTGCGAGGTTGCCGTTGAAGAACACTCCGGCGCCGAGGGCCACCATGAAATGCAAAGTCTTGCCAACGGAGGAAAGGAAACGGCGCACCCGGTGCTCGGAGCTGGGCGCGCCGTTAGCTTGCCGGCCGGGCACTTTGAAGTGCGGGACGAACTCTTTGACGCGGACAACGCGGACCGGCTCGTCCCATTCGCGGCTGAACGTCTGCTGGACTAATTCGCGATCAGCTTCATGGTCGTACGGCATTGGTGTGGTCGTCCTTGTCCTGTGCTGCCCCGTCGGGGTCGTAGCGCGGTGTCGGGTCACCCAGTCGCACCGTTGCGCCGGGCGGGAAGATTCCGGGGGTGGCAGCGTACGCCGTCTCCAGTTCGCGTTTCAGTCGCCGCAGCGCTAGGTGGCGCCGCGGATTACGCGACGCGCGCTCGCCGGGTCGGTTCCCATTCCAAGGTCGGCGGGCATCGCAAGCCGCGCCGGCGCAGCAGCAGCCAGGCTGCACCGAGACTCGCCAGCGTGAACGCCGCGAGGGTAACGGCCGCCAGGGCACCAGGCAGGTGATCGGGGTAGGTGACCGCCTGGGTGGCAGACATCCCGGTCAAACCCGACCCGAGGGCACCGAAGACAACCAGTAACCATCCGGCCAGGCGACGGACCACGGCGTTGCTCCGCACTACGCCGGGGGCGCCCCCAGCTGCGCGCGGAAGAAACCTACCGTGGCGTCCCAGGCCTTGGCGGCCTGCTCCGGGTCATAGGTGCCGAGCGTGTTCTCGTCGTTGAAGAAGGCGTGCCCGGCCGGGTAGAAGCGAAAGTCGGGCCGCTGACCGCTTTGCTGCTCGATGGTCGCTACCAGCTCGTGGACCGCGTCAGTGCTCTGGAAATCGTCCTGCGCGCCGAAGTGGCCCAGTACCGGAGCGGAGAGGTTCTCAAAGCTCGGGTACTGCTCGCCGAGCAGCGCGTAGAACGGCACCGCGGCGCCGATCTTGTCGCCCTGCTGCGCAGCGAGCACCAGCACGAAGCCGCCGCCCATGCAGAAACCGACCGCGCCGACCTTCGAGCTGGTGACCGCATCGTTGCCCAGCAGGTAGTCCACTGCGCCGCCCAGGTCACGGGCCGCCTGATCCACCGGAAGTTCCTGCATGAGCTTGCCCGCCTCATCGGCGTCGTGGGTGGTGGCGCCGCCATACAGGTCGGGAGCCAGGGCGACGAAGCCCTCAGCTGCCAGCCGGTTGGCCACATCGACGATGTGGCTGGTGAGCCCCCACCACTCCTGGATCACCACAACGCCCGGCCCCCGGCCGCCCGCAGGCAACGCCAGGTACCCATGCGCAGTCCGCCCATTGCTCGCAAACGTCACATTCTGCACCGGATTCTCCATACCCAAATCCCACCACACCCCGCCTCCCCACCGCCTTCTGGATGCAGACTGCTGTTTCTCGGGGCCGGAAAACAGCAGTCTGCATCCAGACTGCGGTCTCAGAGGAGGTTCAGCGGATGCGGTGGCCGGTTTCGGTGGTGCAGTAGCCGGCGAGGGTTTGGATGGTGGCGTGGAATTTGGGGTCGGCTAGGAGGGTCCAGAGGGGGGCGAGCAGCGCGGAATCGTAGGTCTCGGGGGTGAGCACGAGGTCGTAGGGTTCCCATGCGACGGGCACGAAGTCCAACCCGTGCGCCCGCGCGGCGGCGAGGATGCCCAGCCCGGCGTCCGCCCGCCCGGCGGCCACCGCCGCCGCGACCGCGAGGTGGGTGCGCTCCTCGCGGCGGTAGCCGGCGACCTCGCCGGGCTCGATTTCCCGGCGGCGCAGCTCGTGGTCGAGCAACACCCGGGTCCCCGCCTCCGGTTGCCGGTTGACGTAACGCAGCCCCGGACGGCGCAGGTCGTCGATGCCGGTGATCTCCAGCGGGTTACCCGGCGCGATGATCAGCCCCTGTTCGCGGTGCACCAGGCGAACCACCGTGACGTCGACGTCACCCAGCACCCGCGGCAGGTAGGGCAGGGTGTACTCGCCGGTGTCCGGGTCGAGCAGATGCGAGCCGGCGAGGTGACACAGACCGTCGCGCAGCGCGCATAGCCCAGCCAGCGAGCCGACCGTGGACGAGGTGAGCGTCACGGCCGGGTCTTTACCGCGCAACGCCGACGCAGCCAAGTCGATCACCAGGTCGTGCGAGCCGATGGCCACAATGGTGCGGTCGATCTCATCCAGCCCGCGCAGCAGCTGCACCTGGATATCGGTGCCGGCGTGCCGGCCGTCCTGCCCGATCGGGACAACCGCCAGCCCGTCGGCGCGCACCAGCGAGGTCAGCGCCCCGGCACCGCGCGGTAGCGGCGTGGCCACCAGCCGCCCGCCGACCCTGCCCAGCCGGAGCCGCACCCAGTCGTCCTTGCCGATCGGGGAGACGAGGTTGCGCGCGAGCGTGGCCTGCGTCTTGGGCCGGGTCGTGGTTGTGGTGCCTTGAAGAGCCGCCAACAACGGTGCAGCGAACAGCTCGAAGCTCAGCGCAGCGGAGACCGGGTACCCGGGTGCACCGAGCACGGCGGTGCTACCCACGGTTCCCAGCACTACCGGGTGCCCGGGACGCACTGCCACGCCGTGCACGGCCAGGGTGCCCACCCGGGCCACCACCGACGCGGTGTGGTCACTGCGACCGCCGCTGGATCCGGCGATGATCACTATCAGGTCGGCGCACTGCGCGGCGGTGAGCAGCGCCGTAGCGATCCGCTCGGGATCGTCGGGCTCGATGGGCAGCGCCAGCACCGCGCAGCCGTGCTCCCCCGCCTGCCCGGCGAGCATTAAAGAGTTGGTATCGGGAATCTCCCCGATCTTGGGCTCGCCGCCCAACGGCCGGATCTCATCCCCGGTGGGCAGCACCGCGACGACGGGCCGGCGGCGGACCAGGATCTCGGTCACCCCGGCGGCGGCTGCTGCGGCGACATCGACCGGGCGCAGCCGGTGCCCCGGCGCCAACAGCAACTCACCGGCCGCGACATCTTCGCCGATGGAACGGACGTGCTGGTAGGGCGGCACGGCCGAGACCAGCTCAGCGCCGTGGGCGACCGGGCGGACGTGCTCACGCATCACCACTGCGTCTCGCCCCTCCGGGAGCGGATCGCCGGTGTCGATGAGATCGAAGTCGGTCAGCGCGAGCGGGACAGTGGCGCTGGCAGCAGCGGTGTCCGCCGCGCGCACCGCGATGCCGTCCATCCCGGCTGAATCGAACGCGGGTGACGAGCGCCGCGCCCACAGCGGCTCGGCGGTGATGCGGCCGATCGCCTCGGCCAGTCCCAGCCGCTCGGTACCCACCCGGTCCGGGCATCCGGCAGCGGCGCAGGCCGCGCGCCACACATCGAGCGCCTGGGCTGCCGGAAGGTCACGCACGAGCGCACGGTACCCGCAACTCAGCCGGTCAGGACTGCGCTCCGGTCCCGGCCAACCGGCCGTTCTGGCTAGGCCCGGGCGATGGCTCAGCGGGGTGGTGGAGGTGGTAGAGATGGGCGTACTGGTTGCTGTTGGTCAGTAGCTGATCGTGGGTGCCGGTTTCGGTGATACGGCCGTGCTCGATGTAGATGATCTGATCGGCCTCGGTGACGGTCAGCAGGTTATGGGAAATGATGATGGTGGTGCGCCCGGTCATGAGCCGGCGTAGCGGAGCGAGGATCCGCTGGGCGGCGTCGGCATCCAGGCTGGTGGTGGGTTCGTCCAGCAGCAGGATGGGCGCATCGCGGATCATCGCGCGGGCGATCGCGATGCGTTGGCGTTGGCCGCCGGACAGCAGCCGGCCGCGTTGCCCGACACGGGTCTGGTAGCCCTCGGGCAGCGCCGTGATGAACTCGTGCGCATCGGCGGCCTTGGCGGCGGTGATGAGTTCGTCTTCGGTGGCCTCAGGGCGCCCGGCCCGGATGTTGTCGGCGATGGTGCCATCCAGCAGCAGCGTCTCCTGCAGCACGATCGCGATATTGGCGCGCAGCTCGCCGGGATCTAGCTCGCGTAGATCATGGCCGTCGAGGGTGATCCTGCCGGTGGTCGGATCATAAAACCGCAGCAACAGTTTGAGCAGGGTGGTCTTGCCCGCGCCGCTGGCGCCCACGATGGCGGTGATCTGGCCGGATTGAGCGGTGAAGCTGACCTGTTTGAGGACTTCGGTTTGGGTGTGCGGATAAGTGAAGCTGACCTGCTCGAGGCGTAGCTGCCCGCCGGCGCTGCCGATCGGGATGGGGTGCTCCGGCGCGGTCACGCTGGGTTGCTCGTCGAGCAGTTCGATGATCCGCTCCGCGGCCGCGGCGGCGGCGAACAGCGAGGTGGACAGCGCACCCAGCCCCTGCACCGGCTGGTACAGCTGAGAGAGGAATACCAGGAAAGCCAGCAGCCCACCCAGCGTGATATTGCCGGCCGTCAGTTCCCAGATTCCCACCCCGAGGATGGTCAGCACGCCGAGCACCTGCACCAGGTCCACCAGGGGGGAGAACATCGCGCCCAGCCGGGTGGCCGCCAGCTCGGCGTTCACGCTGCCGATACTCTGCGCGGCGAAGCGGTCCAGCTCGGCGCCCTCGCGACCGTACGCCTGGATCAAGGTGGCGTTACCCAGACTCTCCTCCGCGACCACGCCGATCGATCCCGCGCGCCGGCGGACCTCCCGGGAAGCGATCTTGATGCGCCGGGCGAATATCCGCGCGGCGAGCCAGAACACCGGTACCGCGATCAGCGACGCCAACGCCAGGCGCCAATCCAGGAAGAACAGCACCGTGGCGAATACCAGGATTTTGAACACATTAGCGATGAGCCCGATAACTCCGGAGAGCACCACGCTTTCGATTGCGGCCACATCACCGATAAGCCTGGACAGCAGATCACCCAGCGGACGGCGATCGAAGAAGCTCACCGACAGGGTGTGCAGGTGCGCGAACACCCGAGTGCGCATGCGGTGCAGGAAATTCTCCCCGATCCAGGCCCCCAGATACGTCCCAAAGAAGCCCAACGCCCCCACCAGCAGCGTGATACCCACGAATGCTGCGGCGACCGGCGGGAACGCGGAGAAATCCCGCGGTGTTAGCACCTTGTCGACCAGCACTTTGAACAGCAGGATTGCCCCGGTGTCCACCAGAGGCGTTATGATGATCAACAGGAGGCTCAGCCACAGCCACCGCCAGAACGGCCGAGCATCGGGCCAGAACCGCCGGAAGACCTCCCGCAGGCTCGCCGCCGGTGCCGCCTCGACCAGGCCGCCGTCAGGCGAGGCCGGACGCACCAACGAACGCAGCATCTCCCACACAGCTGCTCCACTCTCTCGGTCCGGCTGCCGACTCTACTCTGGCCGCGATCCTGCCGCGTCGGATTGTAAACACGGCGAAGCGGTGGCCCTTACCCCAATAGAGGAAGTCCGGGCCACCGCCGACAACCTGCCGACTACAGGATTCCCAGCAACCGGTAGTGGCCGCGGTAGGTGTAGCCGCCGTAGTTGTAGCCGTCGTAGTAGTAAGGGGTGCGGCCGTAGTCCCGGCTGTAGTCGTAGCCGTTGAAGTAGGGGTAGAAACCGTAGGTGCAGTCGTCACGGTTGCAGTTGTAGCCTGGGACGCTAGCGCCGTTGTCACTGCCGCCACCCATTGCGAAGACTTCTGAGATCCTCATATCGCTCCTTATTCCCGCTCGATGAAGAAGCCATGCAAGGAAAAAGACCCAGACCCGACGTGAGGAAACGTACGCCGCCGTGACACAGCGTGTAGTCGACAAGACTCCATGTGGTCGTGCAGTACGGCGCCGGGACAGTTCCGCGAGATGATTCCGCCCCGAACGTTGACGCTAAGCAGCGTCCCAGCGAACTCTCCCCCAGCACCACACCGGCAGCGTGTCAACCCCGCTGTACTCGGCAGCATCCCCCTAGGTGATCCGAGCTGGCCCCCTACTCTCCGTGGTCAAGCACACACAAAATAAGGGATACGGAGGGTGATTGCAATAAGCAACTCTGCGTGCACGGATGAACACGCAACGTGAACATGTCCAGGTCCCGGCTCAGCCCGGTGGCGGGCATGCCCCGCCCGCCATCGAGCAGGCCATCACTGTCCGCACGGTCGGCTCTCCTGCCAGCCATGACAATCACAGATCTGGCCGTGCCAGGCGTCGCCTGCTCGCTGTGCGCAAACCTTAACCCGGTCGTCGACGTCCACGGCCGGCGACCGGCATCACCGCGATTACCCTACGAGACCGTCCAGTCCATGGCTGCGGGAAAAACCGTAGCCAGTGCCGTTGCCGGCGTAGTTGTAGCTGTTGGGGTCGACGTAGGCCCAGCGGCCGGTGTCCGGGTAGTACCCGCCAGGCTTCTCAACGGTTCCATACGGCAGGTAAGTCTCCAAGCCACCGTTGTATCCGCTGTATCCGTTCCAGTCTCCGCCACCCCGTGCAAAGATTTCCGAGACCCTCATGTCGCTCCTTTCTCGGCTGATGGAGGAGAGGAGCCATGCAGGCCAAAGGCCAGGATCAGCCTGCGAATTCGCGCCGCAGCCACCCGAGCGTGACGCAGACACGACGGCGAACCCGTTGACGCATCCGGCGTCTGAAGCTACTGAAGCCGGTATCGCCACCGGCCTCGCGTCAATCGCCGCGCTCGGTAGCAACCCCCAAGATGATCCGAGCTGGCTTCCCCCTTACTCCCCGTGGTCAAGCAAACTCGAAAGTAAGTCATCCGGGTGGCGATTGCAATGGCAACTTCCTGTAGCCATCAGTTAACTAAGCGTATAAATTACCTGTTAAACAGCCCTACCAGGCGGCCGCTCCAGCATGCACCCTGTGTGCGCGGCGTGTACGCTCGCCGCGATCGGGTGGATCGGCTTACCCGCCGGCGTCTGCGTAACCGAACGCGACGGTGTCTCCGGTCACCAGCGGAACGTCGCCGTCATAGCAGCTCGCCTCGCCGTTAAGCGTGACAATCAGTCGGCTGTGCAGCGCGAGACCCACTGCAGCGGCGGCGCCGGACAGCGTGGCGGCACGAATGCTGCGCGGCCCGCTATGGCCATTGGTGGTCACAGCCGCGCTGCATTGCACGGTGACCTGCGGCGCAAGCCGTCGCCGAGCGGCCCGGTACTCCTCCGGGAAGTTGACGTTGACTACCGAATCCAACGCCGGGTCAGCGGTGGCCAGCACCGGGTCCGCGAGTAATGCGGCCTCGTCCAAGCGCAACGTGGCGCACCGGCGAAACAGCAGGTTCAGGCGCAGCTCACCGGTCGCCAGCAGCTCAGCGGCCAGTGGCGCGAGGGTGATCCGGTAGACGGCGGCCAGCGGCTGCGGGTAACCGCGGGCGACCGGAAGCACTACGTCGACGTCGTCGGTGAGCGCGGTCAGCACCCGCCCGACGAACGCCGGATGAAGGAACGGTAGGTCGGTGGAGCAGACGAACGCCACGTGCGCCCGGCCGGCCAGCGCAGCCAAACCGACGGCGATGCCCTGCAGCGGTCCCCGCCCTTGCTCGGGATCGTCCACCACCTCTACGTGGGGCGGGATCTCGGGCAGTGGTTGGCCAGGGCTACGGACAACCAGCAGTGGCCCTTCGACCGAGCGGGCGAGCACACCGAGAGTGCGGCGAAGCAGGGTGGAACCGTGCCACTCCAGTTCGGCTTTCGCCATGCCCATTCGCGAGGAGCGGCCACCCACCAACACCACGCCGGCCGTCCCGTCCCCGACCAGCGCAGCCACGCATGCGATCGTAATCCGACCCGCTTATGCCTCGGCGCGATCCCTCGGCCCCGGCGCGCGTGTCCTGGACTCCGGTGCCGGCGCGCATCCTGCGCTGCGAGGTCAGAGTCGTATCCGAGCAGGGTTCGACGCCCGAAAAGGCTGGAGATGCTTGTCCCGCCAGAGTTGCTCGCAGGCGGCGTAGCCACTTGGCGTGGTGCTGAACGGTGGTCCAGTCCAGCCGCATTCACACCGCGGCACGTACGCGACGTAGCAGCCGTCAAGGTAGGCCTGCGCGTCGCTCCACACATCGGCGAGCGCCCCGTCCGTTCTGCGGCCGGCCACAACGCAGTGGTGCCCGTCGCTGTCTTCGCCGACCTCGCCAGCCCGGTGGAGGAGCACAGCACAAGAATCCTGCGCCTGGCTGAACAGAAGATGAACACGGCGCGCTCGAATGGGTACATTTCAGCGATCCGCGCGTCGCACATCGTGATCAGAGGCCGGACGCCGGTGGTTCTGAGCTCGTTGTTTGCCTTGCTTGTTCTGGCTTTCCCTTCCCCGCCGATGCCGGCTGATCCGGTGGGCCGGCAGGGTCGCGGGGTAGCGGCTTATCCGGACGGTCTCGCCGTGCCGGTTGCACTGGCCCACCTTGTGGGGGGTCGCTGTGCTGTTGTACTCGCTGGTTCGGGACTGCCGACTTCTCCGCTTCCGCGGTAGGTGGCGCAGAATTGTGTCGAGTCTTCGATTCGACCGGTCGATCCCGCGCCGGTTCGTCCTTGTGCGACGCCGCGGGCTTGCCCGCCTGCTCCGGCTGATCGGGCACAGCAGGCTTGTCCGGATGCTTCAGGCCATCTGGTCCTGAGGACCTGTCCGGGGAGTGCGGCTCGTCGGGCTGCTGCCCAGGACCGTCCGGGTAGCGCGGCTGCAACTCATCGGGGCGGGGCTTGCCGGAGTGCGGTGAACCGTCAGGTAGGCCTGGCTTGCCTGGATACGGCGGCTCATCAGGTCGATCTGGCTTGACGGGATGCGGCAGCTCATCGGGTCGCCCTGGCTTATCCGGATACGGCGGCTCAGCCGGCCGTGCGGGTTCGTCCTGCCACCGCTGCGGGTCCGGAAGCCTGTCAATGCTGGGCGGTCCTGGATGGTCCGGTCCACGTTGGGTCAGGACGACGCGTTGCGGCCGGAAATTGGGCCACGGGGTGCCCCGATAGATCGGCGGCATCTTCAGTTGAATCATGGGAGTTAACGGGTTACCACAGGCACATCGAACCCGGGCGATTCCCTTAGCGTCCACGAGGACGGCAGTCCCCTTCTGAAGGACCGATTGAACCGCAAGGGCAGCACCGTCGGTGAATTGATAATTGGTAACCCTGAGGTCGTCGGCAAGGAGACGCGGCGTCAGCTCGCGGATGTAAGACGGAATCTGTCGGACCACGACTCGGCTGCCACCGCTCCAGCTGAGCGCGCGGTCGGAGTTGAGCGCCTGCACCCAGGCTTCGCTCGCTTGTGGATTGCCGGCTAGGTACGAAACGAGCTTCTCAGGGTCGCAGGTCGTCCGGTTGTCCGTGCTGGCCGTCGTCTGAACGGAGGTACCGCTACTCCCCTTGTTCCCACCCGTGGTTGCGGGTGGAGCCACTAGCGGTACAAACGGATTCGTGCCACCGCTGCCGCCCGCTTCGAGAAAGACCTGACCGTCCGCTTGAGATCGCTGTTGGCGAATCACAAGGATGGTCATCGATGCCACCGCTAGTGCCGCGGCGACCAGCAATGCCAATAAGATCCGGTGCGCGTACAACGAACGAATATTCATTGTGCGGCTCTCTCGATAGACACGGCACCCCGAAGAGCCGAAGCATGAACGAAAAGGGTGATGACGAGTGCTTTTGTCGACATAATCCAAAACGGAATCAGCGGCTAAGCCGGACCTGGCTAAACGACCCAGAGAGAAAGCAATACGGGACGAGCCCGCGTGCGAACGGTCAAGGAAACTTGAGGGTGAGAATCTGGCAGGAGACGATCCCTTCGATGGGTACGGTCCCCGACCGGTGAGCCAGCCTAGATCGCCGTGCAGCTGTAGTCAAGGGGTGAC